>DATLVQ010000417.1:0-10725 GCA_035577325.1 Bryobacteraceae bacterium
CTCCTCGACGGCGTGCGACACGCTCTTGTACACCGCGGCGTCCTGATTGTAAATCTTGATTTCGATAGGCTGTGGTGAGTACGCCAGATCGCCGATCAAGTCCTCCAGGATGTGGGGAAATTCGATATCGATGGCCGGCTCCGCCTGCACAATCTTGTGCCGCAACTCGGTGGTTACTTCATCGAGTGAGCGGTCACGTTTAGGCTTGAGCTTGACTAGAAAATCGCCAGTGTTCGGCTCTGCGATGGACAAACCGAGCTGCGCGCCGGTGCGCCGCGAATAACTCTCCACTTCTGGCGTCTCGCGCAGGAATTTCTCGATGTCCATGAGCATGCGATTGCTTTCCTGGAGCGATGTGCCGGCCGGCGTGATGTAATCCAGCACGAAAGCGCCCTCGTCCATTTCCGGCAGGAATCCGCTGCCGAGCTGGTAGTAGATAACCACCGAGCTGCCCAGGATCATGACGGCCGCGACCAGAATCAAGCTCGAGTGTTCGAGCGACCAGTGCAGCGCGCGCTCGTAAGTCGTTGTCAGCCCGCGCAGAAAGCGGCCTTCCTCGGCCTGCTCCGCCTTTTGTATGTCCGTTTCCGACGGACCTGTGTGCGGCCGAAGAAACAGACGGGCCAGCACCGGTGTGAAAAAGATGGCGAGAAACAGCGAGGCAAATAGCGCCGTGACCAGCGAAAGCGCCAGCGCACGAAAGAACACCGCCGTGACTCCGCCCAAGAAGACGAGCGGAGCGAAAACCATGATGGGCGTGAGGGTCGATCCGATCAGCGCCGGCGTAAGCTCTGTGATGGCGCTTTTGGCGGCATCGAGCGGCGTCTGTCCCAGCGAAAGATGGAGAACAATGTTTTCCACCATCACGATGGCATCGTCAATCACCACGCCAACCGCGGCTGCCAGGCCCCCCAGCGTCATGAGGTTGAAGCTCATGTTGAACAGTTTCAGAAACACGATGGAGATCAACATGGCGACGGGAATAACCAGGGCTGCCACGATTGTCGTGCGCCACTTCTTGAGAAAACCCATCAGCACAGCTACGGAGAGCACCAGGCCGATAAGGATGCTCTCCGTCACGCTTGAAATCGAATCGCGGACCAGAATCGATTGGTCGTAGAAAGTCGCCAGTTCGATATCCGGCGGCAGTGTCTTGCGGATCTCGCGCATCTCGTTGTTGACGGCCTGGGCAATCTGCACGGCGTTGCCGTCGGGCTGCTGCATCACGTTCACCAGAACCGCGGGCCGCCCGTTGGCGGTCACAATGTTGTAGACAGGCTCTTCACCCGGTTCCACCGTGGCCAGATTCTTCACCAGCACCGGCGTGCCCTTCACGACGTCCACTACCGCGTCTTCGATCTGCTCTTTCTCCCGCATCAGGCCGGTGACGGTCGTGAGATAGAGATGGTAGTTCTCCTGCATCATGCCGGCGGCGGTAATGGTGTTGCTGTTGCGGATCGCGTCCACGACTTTCGTGAGAGGCAGGCCATAGGCGTTCAGCTTTTCCGGGTTGACCAGGATGTGGTACTCCGGCTGGCGCCCGCCGACGATGCGTGCCTCGGCGACTCCCGGCAGCCGGTAAAGCCGCGGCGCCAGGTCGTAGTAAGCGCGCTCCCACAAGTCCGTCAGCGAACGCTTAGGCGAAGTGATGCTGAAGCCGATCATCGGGAAGACGGAGAACGTGAGCCGCCGGATGGTGAAGCGCGTCGAAGCCGGCAGCGAGGGCTCGATCTGCGCGATCTGGCCCTGCACCAGGTGCAGCGCATTGAGGATATCGACATCCCAGCGGAAGAAAACGTTGATCTCGGTCGAGCCGCGGCCGGTGGTGGAGCGCACGTCGGTGATGCCCGGCACTACGCGGATCGCCTGCTCGAGCGGCCGCGTCACAGTGAGCATCTGAATGTCGATAGGCGTGATGCCGTTATCGGCACGGATTGAGATGCGTGGAAAATCCGTTTGCGGAAAGATGGCGATGGGCAGCCGGAAAGTGAAAATGACGCCGGCGAGCGCGAAGCTCAACGCGATCAGCAGCAGCGCCCGGCCATGCGCCTCGACGAAGTCCGCCAGGCGCCCGGTCATGGCTCCTTCTCCGCCTTCTTGCCCTCTTCTTTGCCCTCGGCCTTCGTTTGGTCCTTGCCGGCTTCCTTGCCAGCCTCGCCGGTCTTAATCTTGGCTCCGTCGGGAAGACTGTAGCTTCCCTCGGTAACCACCGTTTCACCGGGCTTCACCCCTTCGATGATGCGCACGACGTCGCCCACTGTCTCGCCGGCCTGCACATCGCGCCGGTGCGCGACATTCTGCGCATCCACTACCATCACGGTTCCCGTGCGAGTGCCTTCTTTGAATTGCACTGCCGCTAGCGGGACGACGACGGCCGCGGGAATCTTTCCGGTGATGAATGCCGCCTGGCCGAACACGCCGCCGCGCACAGCCGCGGAGTGATTCTCGATCTCGCACCAGACTTCAACCGTGCGTCGCGTGGTGTCAACGGCCTTGTTGATAACGGTGACGCGGCCTGGTCCCGCGGATGCGGGGGCATCGGACGACATAAATGAGCAGGCCTGGCCGATCCTTATTTGTCCAACTTGCGATTCCGGCACCTGCGCCCGCGCCGTAACCACCGAAAGGTCCATCACGATGAAAGTCGGGGTGCCGGGCTGTGCCATGTCGCCCGGATATTGAAACTGGTCGGTGACGGTGCCGGCAAACGGGCTGCGCAAATCCGTGAACGCGAGCTGCGCGTCGGCTTGCGCCAGATGCGCTTTCGCCTGTTCGACGTGGGCGCGGGCGATTGCGATATCTTTTTCACCCGATTGCGTCTTCAGCAGCTCGAGCGATTTCCTGGCGACGTCGTAGTCGGCCTGCGCCTTGGCGAGATCGGTCTGGCTGGTCAAGAGATCGCGGCCCGGGATCGCGCCGAGTTTGAAGAGCTCGCTGCGGCGGTCGTAGATCTTCTGCGCCTGATTGAGCGCGGCTTCCGCCGAGGCCAGTTGCCCGCGCCCGCGTTCGATGTCGGTGGGCAGGGTGCCGCCGGACGTCTTCTGCAAATTGGCCTCGGCATCGGTGAGCGCTGCCGCGGCTTCTCCGCGTGCAGCGACCACATCACGGCTCTCGAGTGTCGCGAGCACATCGCCGGCTTTCACCGTGTCCCCTTTATGGACTCGCAAATCATGGAGGGGGGCGGTTATCCGCGCCGCGACGCTGGCCTGCTCGCGCGGGAAGACGGTGGCGGGCGCCGTGATCGAGATCTGTATATCTTCGGTCGTGACAGGCACAACTTTCACCGTGACCACCGGCTTCGGCGGCGCTTCCTCGGAATGCGAACAGCCCATCATCACGGCGCAAAGGGGCAGCAGCCACTTTTGCCTTTTGCTCTGTGCCTTTTGCCGGTTGGCTTGCACTGTCGTCACCGTCCTGCCGCGACTTCGAGATCCGCGCGCGCATTGAGATAGTTTGCACGGGCCGCGTAATAATTGCTGCGCGCCTGCGCTAGTTGATTTTGCGCGGCAACTACGTCCAGCGCCGTTCCCTCGCCGCCTTCATAGCGCACGCGGCTGAGCCGCAGGTTGTCATCGGAAAGTTTGACCTGCGTATCCGTTTGAGCAATCTGCGCGTACACTTTTTCCACACGTGCCAGCGCGTCGCGGTAGTCGCGCGAAAACGTGCGCTCGGCGATGCGGCTGCTTACATCGACCTGCTCGGACTGGATCCTGAACTGGCGCACGGCGCTGTGTGCGCGGAACCAATCGAACAGCGGAATATCAAGATGAATGATCGAAGCATAGCCGCGATCGGCGAACGAAAAGCGCGTGGAATCGATACCGTACTGAAATAGCACGCTGGCTTGCGGCAGCAGGTCGGCGCGCGCGCGTTTAGCGTCCGCCACAAATCCGCGCTTTTGCGCGTCGAATACCCGAAACTCGAGCCGGCTCAGAAATGGCGTGTTAGCCGCTGGCGCTTCAGGTGGAACCGGCTTGTCGTCGAGCACATCCACGATAGAGAGAGGCGTGTCAACATCGGTCGTCCAGAACGAGGCGAGGTCATGGTTCGCGAGCTTCTCTTCCAGCTCCGCCGCATTGAGCGCCTGTTCGAGAAATGCGGCTTCCGCACCCGCTTTCACCACGTCAGCCTGCGCCACCTCGCCGTGCTCCGCCAACAGACGGCTGCGCTTCTCGAAACTCTGCGACTCGGCCAGCGCATCGCGATCCACCTGCACCAAATGGCGGGCCAGCAGCAGCCGGTAATATGACGCCGTCACCGTGCGCTTGAGGTCGCGGCCCGCAATGTCCAGGCCCACGCGCGCAGCGTCCTGATCCGCGCGCGCCCGCTCCAAGCCCGCGCGCAGCCGTCCGGAGGTGTCAATCTGCAGGCCCGTCATCAGGAAGGCCTGGTATTCGCGGATTCCATTGAGCGCGATGAAACTGAAATTATCGTGATTGAGCGGACTGTTGTAGGTAAACGCGTTGCTGAGCGAGGCCGATGGAAAAAACTCCGCGCGCGCCTGCGTGATCCCGAGGTGTGCAATTTCCGCCTGCTTCCTGGCGATCATCACGGTCGAAGGCGCAGCTTGCGCCAGACGGACGCAATCCTCCAGCGACAGCGGACCTGCCGGCGGCGGCTGGGTTTGGGCCGCGACGCGGGACGCTGCCAGCATTGCCCACAAAGCGCCGTATGCCACGGTTCCTCGGAATGGCATTGAGGTCAAACGGACAATCATAACCGAGTGCGTGCCGAAAACGTGATCGGACGAAGCTTTAGCGGCGATGGTTACATATCTGCAAGAAAGAGTCTCCTGCTGAACCGCATTTTGCAGTGTAACGATTGCGAGATGAATGCACGATGAACTATCGGTGCAGCAAAACTGTAAACGTGGTACCGGCACCGGGCTGGCTGCTTAGCTCAACCGTTCCGCGGTGCGATTCGGCGATCCACTTCACGATCGAGAGGCCCAGTCCGAAGCCGCCGTTCTGCCGGGACCGTGCCTGGTCGCCGCGGTAAAAGCGCTCGAAAATATGCGGCGCGGCTTCGGGGGGAATGCCGATACCAGTATCGGCTACCCGGAGGCGCAGGTTCCCGTTGGACGCTTCCAAACTGGCCGACACCCTGCCACCCTGCGGCGTATAGCGGATCGCGTTGTCGAGCAGATTCAACACCAGCCGGCGCAGCAATTCCTGATCGCCCCGGTACGCCACGTCTCCCGGACTCTGGCAATCCACGTCGATACTTTTCGCCGCGGCCGCGCCCTGCACCGAGCGGCAGCACTCGGCCAGCAAATCGTTCAAGTAGAACTCCTCGACGCGGAGGTTCACGTGTCCGGCGTCCGCGCGGGCGAGATTCAGCAGGTCGTCGATCAGCCGGGTAAGCCGGCGCGCCTCGTCCTGGACGATGGTGAGAGTTTCCTTGTACTCGGCGGGGGTACGGTCGTGATTCAGTGCGACGTCGGCTTCGCCGCGAATCACGGCGATGGGCGTTCGAAGCTCGTGCGAGGCATCGGCAACGAATCTGCGCATGGTTTCGAACGATTGGTCCAGGCGTGAAAGCAGTTCGTTGAAGGAATCCGACAGGACGCGCAGTTCCTTGTGAGCGGCGCCGATGTCGAGCCTGCTGTGGAGGTTCTTGTCGGTGATGCTGCGGGCCTGCTCCGCCATCCAGTGCAGCGGCGCCAGGCTCTTCGTGGCTAGGAGAAAGCCGCCCAGGCCGGCCACCAGCAACACGAGCGGCAGCGACAAGTAGAGCACGCGCCGCACCACACGGAGATCGCCCTTAATCGAGTGGAGCGATTCGGCCGCGAGCAAAACATATTGCCGGCCGTCGGCCGAGAACCGGTGCGCTATCACCCGCGATCCACCCTTACCGAAGTGGGGGACGATGGTCAGTATTTGCGGCGTGTCGCTCGCGCCTGCCTGCGCTGCAATGGCCAGCAAGTCGCGGCTGTCGAACGCCACGTTCGAAGCGAGCAGCTTGTTGCCTTCGAACACGGCTACCAGTACGCCGCGAATGCTCATCTCCGACATGGTCTCCCCGGCGGCGCCAGGGACATCGCCGTGAAGCTCCCTTAGTTCACCCCGGAAGAGCCCAATCGCCGTGGTGACTTCCGACGAGAGCGTGTCATCCATTCGCTGGTAGAGCGAACGCGACAGAACACTGTAAAGAAAAACGCTGAACCCAACGAACAGCAGCGTGAACAACAGCAGGTACCACATTGTGAGTTGCAGCCGGAAGTTCTTAATCATCGGCCGCCACCGGGACCGCAGTCAGGATGTAACCGGCGCCGCGGCGCGTATGGATCAGCGGGCGCTCGAAGCTGGTGTCGATTTTCGCGCGTAACCGCCGGATGTAGACATCGATGATGTTGGAGAACGGATCGAAATTCTCGTCCCAGACGTGCTCGGAAATCTGTTCCCGATTGACTACACGGTTTTGATTCAGTAGCAGGAACTCGAGCAAGGAGTATTCCTTGGCCGTCAGACTGATCGGCTTTCCGGCGCGGACCGCTGTGTGGTTGGCGGTGTTCAACGTCAGGTCCGACACCCGGATCACTGCCGGCCGGATCTCTGCCGTGCGGCGCGCGAGCGCGCGCAGCCGTGCCAGCAGTTCCTTGAAGTCAAACGGCTTCGTCAGGTAGTCGTCGGCCCCGCAGTCCAGGCCTGCGACGCGGTCGTCGATGGCATCGCGCGCCGTCAGCATCAGGATCGGCGTGCGCACGCCCGAACCGCGAAGTTCGCGGCACACCGCGTAACCATCCTTCACCGGCAGCATCACGTCCAGGATCATCAGGTCATAATCGTTCACACCGGCGGAATAGAGCGCCTCGGGGCCATCGCGCGCCACATCGACCGCATAAGTCTGCTCACGCAGGCCCTTGGCGATGAATCCCGCCACGCGCGGTTCGTCTTCTACCAGTAAAACCCTCACGGCTCCTTCGCCGGGGAACCGTCCGGGTGTACTCTGACCTCGGACGTCTTCCCCGACGCCTTGATTTTAGCCTCGTAAGCGACAAGCGTGTCTTTCTTGCTCACGGATTCGACGATCACGATCTTGCCCTTAGCGGCGTGCTTTTGGATCGCCTCTTTCACCGCTGCCGGAACAGAGTCGAGTGCAACTTCTTCCTCGACCTCCACCACCGAACCGGCGGGATCGATCAGCACGTCTTTGTTGTGGCCGTTGACCTTCAATTCAGCCTCGTAAAACGTCTTCCCATCCTCGATTTCCTGAGAAAGGCCGCGAATCGTGGCTCCTTTGCTTTGCTCCTGGACAGTCTTCTGGACGGCCGGCGGAAGGCTTTCCATCTTCACACGCTTCTCGGCCGCGTTAACACCGTTCGCCACGAGGGTGGCGGACAGCGCGAGATAGAAAATGTTTGTACTCATGTTCACACTCCTTGCCTCTACCTCCATTGTGACGCGCACAGATGAACCCACGATGAACAATCCGGCGAAAT
This sequence comes from Bryobacteraceae bacterium, assembly GCA_035577325.1. Lineage (GTDB taxonomy): Bacteria > Acidobacteriota > Terriglobia > Bryobacterales > Bryobacteraceae > QHXW01. The sequence continues at coordinate 7,442 of DATLVQ010000417.1, forward strand.
TCGCGTAATAGGCCTTTGGGCATTTTTCTTCTCGTTTTCATGCGCGCATGCTAAAATTTTCGCGTGCTCGATTCTGCGCCGAAAGAGGAGTATTCGCGTCAGGACGTGCGCCGTATGCTGGGCGTTTCCGAGCAACAGCTCCGCAGTTGGGAGCGGCACGGTCTCATCCATGAAGTCGCCACGTTCTCCTTTTCCGACCTGATCGCACTCAAGGCGCTCCAAAAACTCCGCGAGAACCGCATCCCGCCGCGGAAAATTGGCCGCGCCCTCACCGCGCTGAAAAAGAAGCTGTCTCACGTCGAGCGGCCGCTTTCGGAGTTAAAGATTTTCTCCGACGGGCGGACCATTTCGGTGCAGATCGCCGGCCAGAAGATGGAAGCCCTGACCGGCCAGATGCTGTTCAACTTTGATACGTCCGAGCTGGGAGGCCTGAAGTCTTTCGCACCGAAACAGGTCCAGGATCGCGGAGGCGCCGAGCGGCAAGCCGAGGCGTATTTCCAGCAGGGCCTGGCACTCGAGGAAACCGGTGCGCCGATTGAGAAAGCCATCGAGGCTTACAAACGCGCAGTTGAGCTCAATCCGTCGGCCGCTGGCGCGCTGGTCAATCTGGGGACCATTTATTATCGCCAGCGCAAGTACGAAGAAGCGGAACAGCATTACGAAAGGGCCATTGCGGTCGATTCCAACTATCCTTTGGCGCACTACAACCTCGGCAATCTCTACGACGAGCAGGGCGATCTCACTTGTGCCGAACAGCATTACACCACGGCTCTTCGCCTCAACCCGAATTACGCCGATGCGCACTTCAATCTCGCGCTTCTAGCCGAACGTCGCGGCGATTTCCTGAACGCCGTGCGCCACTGGAAAGGATATCTTAAGCTGGATAATAGCGGCACATGGGCCAATATCGCGCGCCGCCAGCTTGAAAAATTGCGCGAGGCGACGGTGATCCGGCCGCGGCCCAGCGCCTAGCTCCGCATCCGTGCTCCTGCGTTCGGCGTACCACGAGCGATAAACTGGTAGTTGCCCTGCCGTTTCCGCGCCATGCGCGTTTTTCACTTGGCCATCATCGTCCCGGTACTTGCCTTCCTGGCGTTCGCCACCATAGGATGCAGGTCGCAGAGTGATCATGCGCCTGTAATCGGAGTGGCCTACGCCGGCCCGGCAACTCTCACTTTGCGCGAGGAAATCAACCCGCGCTCGGCGGCAGTAGGAACTGCGCTTCACGGCGAGCGCCTCGAGCTCATCCAGCAGCGCCGGCGTTTCTTCAAAGTACGTAATGCCAAAGGGCAGGAGGGCTGGACCGACGAGCGCCTGCTGCTCACGACTGAAGAAGTCGGGCGGCTGCAGCACTTCAATCAGCAGGCGCGCGCGATGCCTTCGCAGGGATTGGCCACGACGTATCAGCTGCTGAACATTCATACCGAACCTTCGCGTTTTTCGCCCAGTTTCGTGCAGGTGAAGCCGGGTGAAAAGTTCGACGTATTGAGCCACGAGACATCGCCGCGCAAGGCGCCTCCGCGTAAACCTTTGGTCGCCGCCGCTCCCAAACAGGTAACGCTCAAGAAGCCTTCGAAAGCGCCCAAGATCCCACCGCCAGCCGCCCCCCCGGCGCCCAAGCCGCCGGAAGACTGGCTGGCTTTGTCCAGGACCAATCTGCCGCCAGAAGCAGAGAAGGAAATCAAGGAAGCCGAGCCGATGGACGATTGGTCGCTCGTGCGCACGGCCGGCGGTCAAAGCGGATGGGTGCTTACGCGCCTTCTTTTCATGGCGATTCCCGATGAAGTTGCGCAGTATGCCGAAGGCCGGCGCATCACCTCATATTTCCCGGTGGGCGAAGTGCATGACGGCGCCGAAGTCAAGAAGATCTGGCTGTGGACTACTATCGAGCAGTCGCTTCAACCTTATGATTTCGATAGCTATCGCGTGTTCGTGTGGAGCCTGCGCCATCATCGTTACGAGACGGCTTTCATCCAGCGCCGTGTGACGGGTTATTTTCCGGTGCTGGTGGAGGCGCCCGGTTTTTCAGTGTGCGTGAAGGCGGCAGGCGGCCGGGTGCGGCGCGTGTACTCGTTGAATGGAATTGCGATCCGTTTCGCCGGGGAAAAGCCGTGTGAAGCGCAGGCGATCGAGAAGCTGCCGGCCGACGCGCATGCGATGCTCATCGCCCAGACGCAAGAACCGGAGCCGCCGTCGTTTTTCGCCCGTGTGAAAAACCGGTTGAGCTCTCTTCGCAAGCGCTGGTCCAAGCGGTAGACGCGCCAGCCGGCGTCCTCCTGGGAACCCTCGATGCCTATCGTGAACTGCCGGCTGAGATGGCCACTGGAAGGTCACGGTATGTCACAGTGCGCTGCACGTCACCGAGCGGCTTGCCATCCGCCTCCGCGTAGGGGTAGACGAAGTAGTTCAGGGGTTCACCGGCTTGCGGCGGGTTCAAGACCAGATCACGGCCACGCGTAAATTCGACGCGGTTCTCATCGTGGGCGCCAAAAAAATATTCGCGCCGAGAGGGATCCTTGGCCGCCTCGGAAGCGTCGATAGGCACCCACCCGATGCCCTTGGCATAGAACTCCGCCCAGCAATGATAGCCGGCGATCTGGCCCGATCCCCGGTCTGGCGGCACGGGAAATCCAATGGCGAAGCGCGCCGGAATACCGAGCGCCCGGGCATAGCCGATAAAAATCGCGTGGAAATCGGTGCAGTTGCCGCGCCGGTTTTCGCATGCGTAATAGATGTCGCCGCGGCCCCAGCCTTTACCGCTCTTGTCGTATTTCACGGTGGCGACCACGTGGTTGTAGATGGCGCGCGCCATCTCCAGATCGGTTTTGGCTTGCGCCGCATCCGCCACCTCGCGCGCCCATTTGCGAATCTGGTCGTCGAGGGGTACCAGACGGTCAGGTTTGAGCCAGCGCTCGACATCACCGCCTTCTTCTGCGACTGATGCCGCCGGCAGAAGGTCCTGGCGGTGCTCCCGGCGAATAACGTTGAAGCGCAGCGTGACCGGCAGGTCACCGGCTTGTGGATGGTCGAGACTCAAATGAAGAATCCGGTTCCCGAGCGAATTGGTGCTGATCTGGTAACGATGGGCCGATTCAACCTGCAGGTTCGTGATTTGTTGATAGAGATCGTTGTGCGGGACGGGCATCCAAAAATCAAGCCGGCCCGTTCCGGCAGGAATGTCCCGCACTACTGCGGCATACTCCAGCGCTAGAGACCGGGCCTTCGGAGCACCCGCGGGTAAAACTCGTGCGGATGAAAGCGCGAGGACGGCGAGCGCACATCCC
>DATLVQ010000418.1:0-19422 GCA_035577325.1 Bryobacteraceae bacterium
ATCGAGGCCAGATCAGCGATGTTGTATCCGTCGATCTTGCACTTCAGCACTTCCTGACTTAAGCGTGCGCCCCTGCACAGCGTGCACGGCGCCATCGTGATGTAAGGCGCCACGGCCTTTTGGGTGCGTTCAGACATGGTCTTCAGGTCGCGCGTGATGTATTTGGCTGTAAATCGGCCGATGATGCCTTCACACGTTAAATTGAAGGCCTTGCCTGCGACCTTTGTTTTCACCTTGTATGGTTTGCTGTATAAAAGCAGTTCCATTTCCTTTTCGCTGAACTTCGATAGCTTCTTGTCCATGTCGAAGAGTTTAGACTGGCTGAGGATGTTCCAGCCCCAGGTGTCGACGGCATATTCATTGAACAGGATCGCGCCTTCATTCAGCGTTTTGGATTTATCGAGGAACAGATCCACGTCCACGCCCATCTTGCGTCCGAGGCCGTTGCAGTTCGGGCACATCCCCTTTGGGTCATTGAAGGAAAAGACGTTCGAATGTCCCACATGCGGTTTGCCGGCATGGGAATACAACCGGCGCAGCACCGGGTAGATATCGGTAATCGTGCCCATCGTCGAATGGGAACCGCCGCCGAGCCGTTTCTGGTCCACGACGATCGCCATGCTCAGGTTCTCAATGGCATCGGCGTCTGGCTGGGAGTAGCGCGGCAGGAAGGTGCGGACGAACATGCTGAAATTCTCGTTCATCTGGCGTTGTGCCTCGGTCGCGATGGTATCGAAGACGATAGACGATTTGCCGGAACCCGAGACGCCGGTGAAGATCGTAATCTTGCGTTTGGGGATGCGCAGCGAGACGTTCTTGAGATTATTCTCGCGTGCACCGCGGATCTCAATGTATTCCTGAGACATGGTTTCCTTTGCGGGTTGATATTTTAATTCAGGCGGAGCAGGTTGGTTGGATTGTACTTGGCCTTGATCTGGCGCGGCGATCCCATGTGAACCCGGATTGCCCGCGCGGATCTGATCCTCATCCGCCTCTCCGAGAAAGTCGCATAGGCGCCCTTGTCACGCTGCTCAATGGCTTTGGTGGATTCGCCGACCTGGGCCTCATGCTTTGTTTTTCATCCGGGACTCTGATACAAGACGGCCAGGTTGACCATGATCTTCGACCGTGAGGTGAAGGAGACGCCCCACAACACATGCACTGTCCAAAATGCGGTATTTATGGCCCCCCCGAATGTGGTTCGTCCATTGTGTTGCGATCCACCTCGATTCACGACTTTTGAACCGCCTGAGGCTGCCAGTTGGGCGTTTCTATACCGAACTGCCTCGCGTACTCCGCGTTCAATCGCTGCCAGCCGCCGAACTTCGTCGCCTCGACACCAACAATGGGGCCGATGGGAGCTCCGCGGAGAAGGCGATCCAGAACATCGAAACAAATGTGCCAGCCGGCGGCGCCCCACGAGATGAAGCGGCGATCGATAGTATGCCACAACGTCAGGCGCGTGCCGCCATCAGAGGCTTCGAGTTCCCACCGGATATCGCTGTACTCAAGCAACTTCGGAGCGTCGGCTCGCGTCACTGCTGTTGCGAGCGGCGTGGGCGCTCCCACCCAGGTGAGGTTCACCGTTCCAACCGTACCCAGGCTCGCATCGACTTCAAAGGGAGCCCACTCGCGCAGATGCGACGGGTCGGTTAGCGCCTGCCAGACTTTTTCCGGCGGGTGGTGCAGTTCTCTGACGAGAATGAGCGTCCACTTCGCTCCGTCCTTTCGTACCTGCGCCCCGCTGGCCGGACCCGGTGTGTATTGCTCGCGATCGGTCATCTTCTTCTCCTTGTCTCCCTCGGCGCCCACCGGGCTGCCATCCGGCTGAAACTCCGCCCTACCAGCGCATCAGCTGCGTGACCTGAATGAGATTGCCGCAGGTGTCGTTCAGCATGGCGATCTTGGAGGCCGTCACGTCCGTTGGTGGCATGGTGAACTCGGCGCCGCGCGCTTTCATACGCTCGTAATCGGCCTTGAGGTCGTCGGTGTAGAACATCGCCGCGGGCTGGCCTTGCTGGAACATGGCCTGCTGATAGGCTTTGGCGGCCGGATTGTTGTTCAGCGCGAGCTGCAGTTCAGTGCCGTCCGGCTCCTCGGGCGAGGCCACGGTCAGCCAGCGAAATGGGCCCTGACTGAAATCGGCTTTCTTGGCAAAGCCCAGTACCTCTGTATAGAAACGTAGGGCCTTGCCCTGGTCGTCCACGTATATGCTGGTGACTTTGATTTTCACTTCGTTTCTCCTTTGTCACATTCGCGCTTTTGGGCTGCGACGTCTTCTCCGTGTCTTCCTCTTCGTTGGTGCTGATTGACCCATGCGGTCGAGGTGGCGTTCGAGAGCATCCACGTGAGCGGACCAAAACCGGCGAAACGGAGCCAGCCAGGCATCCACCTCCTGAAATGGTTCGGGTTTCAGCCGGTAGAGACGGCGCTGTGCGTCCACCGTGGATTCCACGAAACCGGCCTCGCGTAGTACTCGCAGGTGCTTTGATACAGTCGGCTGCGGCATATGAGTCTGGCGCTCGATCTCCCCAACCGACTGTTGTGACGAGACCAGAAGGCTCAATATCGCGCGGCGGTTCGGCTCCGCAATGATTTCGAATACGGATTCCACTTTGTTGGTATACTCCACAGAGCATATGCTTGTCAAGGCATATTACAACCCGGATCAGCCGTTTCAGTCAGCGTGCCAGTGGTTCGCAAACAGTGTTTCCAGAGGCCGTGCGGTGTATCGGTCAACAGCCGTTCCTGCCATCTGAGTTAACCAACGGTAGCCTTGCGACCTTGAGGGTCTTCCAAAGAAACTGGTTGAAGGCCCGACGGCCCTAAAATCCAAATGAAAGCTCGCGGCGGACCGAATTCAGCAATGCAAAATGCCAAGCCTTTGAAACACGGGGCGAGAGTGCCGCGCCGATGGAATGGTCCGGGCCAGAAGCTCTATTTCTTGTTGATTTGTGGGGCCCTTACTGGCATCGTAGGAAGCCGGCTCCTATTCGCCATGCTATCCATGGAACTTCTCGAGGGTGCTCGCGGATACGTCCAGGGCGAGGCGCAATGGTCGAACGGGCAGAAGGATGCCGTTCTCTATCTTTACCGCTATGCACATTCGCGGTCCGAGGCCGACTACCAACAGTACTATGACGCGATCCGCGTGCCGGCGGCTTGCCACCAGATCCGGCTCGAGTTGGATCGTCCCCAATACGATCCCGCCATCCTGGCTCGTGCCTTCGTCACGCTGGGGATACCACCGGACGATCGCCATCGGATGATTCGGATGTACCGCATGTTCCGCCGAGAGCCACACATTAATCGTGCGATCGGCGTGTGGGCTGAAGCTGACCAGGATCTCGAAGCGTTAATGAGAAATGCCGAGCGCCTACACGGCCAGATTACATCGGGGTCTGCGGACAGAGCATTTATTCAGCAAACGCTATCGGAAATTTTGCGCATCAATGCCCATGTGACTCCGCTCGAGAGCGGATTTTCTCAGAGTGTCGCAGAAGCGTCCCGTTGGTTACAGAAGGTTCTGATCATCAGCTTTTCTTCTATAGCCGTACTGCTGCTTCTGGTAGTTTTGGGCATTTGTTTTCGGCTTTACCGGCACCTTATTTATTCCGAACAGAGCGCGCTCGCGGCAAGCCGTGCGAAGAGCGAGTTTTTGGCGAACATGAGCCACGAGATACGTACTCCTATGAACGGAATCATGGGGATGACGGACCTGGTGCTGGACACGGATTTGACAAGCGAACAGCGCGAATTCTTGATCGACGCGAAAATTTCCGCGCAGTCTCTCATGGTCCTGCTGAATGATATTCTCGACCTTTCTAAAATTGAGTCCGGACGCCTGGAGTTGAATCCCAGCGGATATTCGTTGCGCGCGTGTGTGCGGTCGGCGGCGGCTCTGTTGGCAATAAACGCCGAGCAGAAAGGGCTGCAATTTACATTCGACGTAAGCCCCGATGTCCCCGACGACTTGATTGGTGACCCGCTCCGGTTACGCCAGGTATTGCTCAACCTCCTCAACAACGCCATCAAATTTACGGCCTCCGGAAGCGTCGAGCTGAGATCGACTTTATACGGCCGGCGCGATGACACTGTGACGGTGCACTTCTCGGTGCGAGACACAGGCGTAGGGATCCCAGCCGACAAGCTGGATCTCATTTTTGAGGCATTCAGCCAGGCCGACTCTACGATCTCCCGAAAGTTCGGAGGCACCGGCCTCGGATTGGCGATATCGTCAAGGCTGGTGGGATTGATGCGCGGACAGTTTTGGGTGGAGAGCGAGGTCGGCAGGGGCAGCACGTTCCACTTCACAGCGGTATTTGAGCATTCGCGCGCACCCGAAGCGATTGCCGTGCGTGACCGTGTAGTCGGCGACCACTCGCTTAGCCACACGTAATGAAGTGAGTGGGGTCTTAGCGCGCCGGGACCCATCGTACGGCTGCGGCGGTAAATGTCCCGTCGAAATCCACAGGCGCTCTCGTTCGACTTTGATGCCCGCCACGCGACATTATCCGTAGTTCCAGGGCTCATTCCGTCCTGCGCATGGGCCATGACCGTGCGTTCGCATGTCTCTCCCAGTTGGCTTCTCAGGTCCCAACGCGCGGAAACTGCGCCGCTCTCTTCCGCGGAAAGGCACATCAACTCTCGCGTCAGGCCGTAACCGGATACTATTGAGGATTCGAGGAGAGAGCTCTTAAATATGAAATCACTATTACTGCGGCTCGGCGTATGTGCCGCCATCGGCTTGCTGACGGACGGGCGCGCCACGGGGCAAAGCGATGCGGAGCAGTTGACGCCCATTCTGGCCCAGCCGATTCAGACGCCGGATGTCACGGCCTACCAGTTGCGCCAGTATTTGATGGGGCGCATGGCGCCATTGCCCAGTGCCGCCGGCGCGGCCGAATGGACCGCGGAGGCCAAGCGCATCCGCCGCCACCTGTTGGAGGACGTGGTGTTTCACGGCTGGCCGGCCGAATGGGTGAATGCGCCGCCGAAATTCGAAGAGGCAGGAGAAATTGAAGGCAACGGCTACCGCATTCGCAAGTTTCGTTATGAGATTGTGCCGGGCTTCCAGTCGACGGCACTGCTATACGAGCCGGATCATCTGGCGGGCAAGATTCCGGCGATTCTCAATGTCAATGGGCACGTCGGTCCGCTGGGAAAAGCCATCGAATACAAGCAGAAGCGCTGCATCAATTACGCGAAACACGGCATCTTGGCGCTGAGCCTCGAATGGCTGGCGTTCGGCGAGCTCATGGCGCCCGAAAACGATCACGCGTTTGCCGCGCACCTGGACCTGGTGGGTATGAACGGCGTCGGCCTGTTCTATCTGGCCATGCGGCGCGGGCTCGATTACTTGTACGAGCACCCGAACACGGATCGCAGCCGGTTGGGAGTGACGGGCCTATCGGGCGGCGGCTGGCAGACCATCACGCTGAGCTCGCTCGACGAGCGCGTAGTGGCGGCGGTTCCGGTGGCCGGTTTCGCGGGCCCGGTGACGGCCATCGAGCACCCGGAATATATCGGCAACGACATCGAGCAGAACCCCACCGATTTTCGCGATGGCCAGGATTATACGCATCTGGCGGCCATGCGCGCGCCGCGCCCGACGCTGCTGATCTACAACGCCGAGGACGACTGCTGTTTCCGCGCGCCTTTGGTCAAGCCGTACGTCTACGACGATGTCAGGCGCTTTTTCAAATTGTACGGGAAGGAAGACGCGTTCGATTTTCACGAGAACCGCGATCCCGGCACGCACAATTATCAGCTCGATAATCGCGAGCAGTCGTATCGTTTTTTTACGAAAGTTTTTCACATGGCGCCGCTTGAGCACGAGATTCCGGTAGACCGGGAGATCCACTCCTATGAGGAGCTATCGGCGGGCCTGCCGAGGAACAATCTGACCATTCTGGGCTTGGCGAGAGAACGCGCGCGCGCCATCCGCCGCGAACCCCTGGGCCCGCCGGCCGCCGAGCGCAAGAAACTGGCGACATTGGTCCGTTACAAACCGGTTACCGTGAAACATGCCTGGGCGGTTACCAACACCAAGAACAAGGGGGTGGAGACGCTATCATTCCAGTTCCAGTTAAGCAACGATCTGGCGGCGGCCGGCGTGCTATTGAAGGCCATCAGCACACCAGCCGTGTCGCCGGTGACGATCGTGCTGAACGATAAGGGCAGGAAGTCGGCGTCCAACGAAGTTTCCGATCGCGTCAACCGCGGCGAGCAGGTGCTGGCGCTCGACCTGTTGTTTCGCGGCGATGTCGCTCCCAAAGATCCCGGCGCCGCGGAATACGCACAGATGCTCTCCGCCATGGGTGACCGTCCCTTGGGCATGCAGGCGGCGCAGTTGATCGGCATCGCACACTGGCTGGGCGAACGTGCAGGTGCGAAGCAAGTTCGGATCGAAAGCACGGGCGCGCGCGGCCAGATCACCGCCCTGATGGCCGCCGCTCTCGAACCCGCGCAATTCTCAGGCGTCGAGATTCATGAGGGCATCGACAGCCTCGCCAAGCTCCTGGATGGACCCGTCACTTACGAAGCCGCGCCGGATCTATTCTGCCTCGACCTCTACAAAGAGTTCGACCTCGACCGATTGGCGGCGCTGGCCAAGGCGAAGTAGCGGCGAATAAAGTCTGCCTCGCCTGAACTGCGGGCCGGACTTCTGACGGCTCGCCCTCAGTGCCGCGCGGTCGCTAAAAATAAAACTTCAACGCGAACTGCATCGAGCGCGGATCGGTTTGAATATTCGTGATCCGTCCGAAACTGCAGCCTGCCTGGCGAACCGCATCGGTCTCGCCGTTTGGCCCAGGCGGCAGGCAATAGGCGGTGCTTGGCAGCCCGAGATTTTGATGATTCAGCGCGTTGAACATCTCCCAACGGAACTGGAAGTAGCGCTGCTCGGTCAGGTGGAATTCCTTAACGAGTGAGGTGTCCACATTCCAAAACCCTGGGGCGCGCAGGCCAGGTAAGAAGGCTCCCGCGGTTCCGAACCGCCACCAGCGATCGTCACTGGTATTGGGATTCGCCCAGAAATTTTGATCGCTGCCAAAAACCGGCTCGAAAGCGGCTGCGTTGATCCAGTCGGCCTCCTGCTCCACTTTGGAACGGCTCTTGCTCAACGCGGGGTTCCCCACCAGGTTGGGACGGCAGGTCATGCCATTGCATGGTCCGGTTATGTTGAGGGGCACCCCACTTTGAGCGGCGAAATTCGCGGTCAACCGCCACCCGCCGAGCACACCGTTTGTGATCCCGCCAGTATTCAAAAACCGCTTGCCCTTTCCAATCGGGAGGTCATAGCTCCCCGCAATGTTCAACATGTGGGTAATGTCGTCGATGGCAATCGTGCGGTCCCCGTTCTCATTGTCGTAGTCCTGGTACACGCCTCCCAGGGTTTGATTGCCCCCTCCTGCTCCTACGCGGCCGCCGAGCAGGCCGGGGCGCGAGTTGTGAACCGGATCCAGCAGCATGGCCGCTAACATAGCAGTGGCGGCATTGTTGATTTTCTTAGAGAACGTGTAGGCGGCGATGAAATTGAGTCCGTTGGAGTATCGTTTCTGGACCTTAACGTTCAGACCGTTATAGCTGGTCGCGCCATTGTACACGGTCTGGCTGGTCAAGCCTCCAAAGAACGGATGATCCCTTAGCAGAAAGCCGCGGGTCAGTGTGTCGCTGCCCCACACTTTTGCCAGGTTTGCCGCGGTGTCCCCCGAAAAGTAATCCGTGATCGGCACTTGCGCGTTTATCGCCGTGCGGTACTTCAGCCTGTCGGCGGTGTGTACATAGTTGAAGTTGCGGAATGTGTCGCCAGCCAGGTGCGTACCGTGATTGGAAACGAAACCCACGTCCACCATCATGTTCCATGGAAGCTCGCGCTCGACATCCAAGCTCCACATGGTCTGCATAGGATCGTGAGAAGGCGGAAGGTAGAACTGGATGCCCGCGGCGCCCAGGGACGGGTCGCGGTGCGCTGCCAGTGGGAGGCGATCGGCCGGAACCGGAGGCTGGGTGAGCAGGGACTTATCCGTGGTTGTGTCGCTTAGAGGAAAGACCACGCACTGCCCCGTAAACGGAGCACACTGATTGGGGTAGAAACTCTTGGGATAATCCAGAAACACCTGCCATTGGGGGCCTTGTGCGATGCCCTGGCCAATATTGTTGAAGCTATTGGCGGCGTTCGTGTAGAAAATATCGAAGCCGCCGCGGATGATGGTCTTGCGATCCTTGGTCGGCGTCCACGAGAAGTTCAAGCGCGGCCCGATGCTGTCTTTGTTCGCCGGGGCCATATCGGTGTTATCTGGAAATTCCTTGTCGCCCCAGTACACCATCTTGCCGGGGAGACCGTTGGCTAGCGGATTCGGACAGCTAAGGCAGAAGTTCGACATGGCGCCTTGGCCATGGCGGGTCTTGAACAGGCCGTTGATGTCGTATCGCACGCCGAAGTTTAAGGTAAAATTGGATGTAATACGGAAATCGTCCTGCACATAGAAGCCCCAGTATCGCCAGCGATAGTAGGGGTAGGCAGTGTATGACAACCCCGAGCCATTATCCACCGCTCCAAGCATGAACTGAGCAAGACCGGTGCCTCCCAGACTGGTCGTGGGATCTTGAACCAGTCTGCTGTCAAAACTCAAACGGAGCGGAGGGTTGATGATGCGGGCCGAGTGCTCGATGCGGTAAACAAATCCGGCTTTCAGGGTATGCTTGCTGATAATCTTCGTCACGTTATCGAGCAACGTATACGCCTCCGCCATACTGGAGCCGTTGGTCCAATCGGGTGTTCCGAACTGGGTAAGCCCGTTCACTCTGAAGGTCGGCTCCGGCTCGTATGGAGGAAGCCACATCTGGGTTGGCGCCAAGATCTTCTGCACCTGCGAGAGGCCGGTCACGCTGTCCGGGTAGCCGAAGGTGTCCGGATGGCTGCTGAAAGATTGCCGGCTGAAACTGGCTCGAAATTCGTTAATCAAGGACGGGTTGAAAATATACGTGTGTCCGACGCCCGCAATCTGGTTGGTAAACCACAGCGGCAGATTCACGCCATATCCGATGGCACCCGCCGGGAATGAGGGTCCCGTCCAGGGCACGCGGTAATTCTGGTATTGGCCTGGAGTATAGACCCACTCCGCGAAAAATTTGCTCTTTTCGCTCGCCTGATGATCGAATTTCAGCGAGACGTTATAAGGGTTCTGGCTGCTTCCCAGACCTCCTAGAAAGTTGCCGCAGATCTTGTACCCGTCTTTACCCATCGGGCAGTCACTCAACGGGTCGTTGTAATTGGGCAAAGGGAAGGACTGTATAAAGAAGTTGCCAATCGAGTCGATACGGCTTTGCGGGATCTGCGTAGAGAAGTTGCACGTCGCGATCCCGCGGCTGGCTCCATCCTCCACCGCGCTGTTCAAGCAGCCATCGTTGCCGAACGGATTTCCGGCCACGGGAGTTCCAAACGCCCGGCGGGAAAATATGCCGTTCGCGTCCGGCCCAACCGTGCTGTACGGATCCCAAATGCCGTTGTGGACCGAGGAGGGATCTTCGCTAAAATCGCCGTTGCGCATGCGCGCGGTCGGAACGTTGTAAACCCTGCTTCCGTTTAAATGCAGGATCTGGTGATCGAGCGAGAAGAAGAAGAACGTCTTGTTGCGGCCGTTGTAGACCTTGGGAATGATGACCGGCCCGCCGGCGGTGCCGCCGAAGTTGTTGAAGTGAAGATCCCGATCTTTGATCAGCTTGCCGCTGGCATCGATGGACGTGAACGGATTACGGGCGTTGGTGGCGCTGTTTCGCACGAACTCGTACAAGTTTCCGTGGAAGGAATTGGAACCGGATTTTAGAACGACGTTGAAGACGCCGCCACCCGTCCGGCTATACTCCGGTGCAAAGGCGCTGGTTATGGCCTGAAACTCCGAGACCGAGTCCGGCGACGGGTTCACAGATACGTTTTCCGATATCGCCGAGAGATTGATGTTTCCGTCCAGATACCAGGCATTGGCTCCCGCCTGCCCCCCGTTAACGGACAGATCGGAACCCTGCACGTAAGTTGGATCCGGAAAAGATCCGAACTGGCTGCTGAAACCGAAATTGCTTCCGGGCGGGCCGGCGGCATTCGCAACGCCAGGAAGCAGGTAGGCGAGCTGCTGCAGGTCACGACCGTTCAGCGGCACTTCTTGAATGGTACGGTTTTCGACGGCGTGGGAGAAATTGGAGGCGGTCGTTTCCAATAGCGGAACCTCGGCCACCACCTGTACGGTCTCTTGCGTCGACCCCAGCTTCATCTGGGCATCCACTTTCACCGTCTGCCCGGCAGGGATGGCGATGTCCACAACATCGGTCGCATTGAAGCCCGCGGCAGCGATGTGAACCCGGTACTTCCCCGGCACCAGATCCACAGCGCGGTAGTAGCCCGTGTTGTTCGTTTTTGTCGCGGAAGCAACGTTGGTGTCCACTGACGTGACGGTAACGTCCGCGCCGGCGATAGACGCGCCCTGAGGATCGGTAACGATCCCCTCAATAATTCCGCGATTCAGCTGTGCGCTAACTGTTGTGGCGGCAAGCCCCCAGACGATACACCCAATCGCGAAAGCTCCAATCCCCTTGATCCCCATTGGTCCTCCAAATGTGCCCTATCGGCACTTTGATATGTATTGCTGTTTGTGAACACGAGACACCCCTTGGTCCGACGACGACGTGGTCGGTTGTGATGCCTGTATGAGAGATACCCCGCATCATATCGGGAATCGCGGGATTGTCAATGGGAAATCCGATGTTTTTTCTGTTGATACGCTCCATCAACGCTTTTTATGGGAGCGTGGGGGGAATCGCGAGGCGAACAGCCCCGGCCGTCCACCAACGCGCTCGAAGCCGCTCGCTAATCTGCTGAAACGGCTTCTCGCCAGTGGAAACCGCCCTCGGGACGTTTTTTTCCGTCCACCTCGCTTTTTTGTTCACATCGGGTCATGCCTCGATGTAAACTGTGCACCGATGAGATTAACTTCGCTGTGCTCCGCTCTGCTACTCGCCCCGGTGGCCCTCTGGGCCGCCGCGACAGCCCCGGAGCCGGATCTGAATCGAATTTTCAAGCGCATGGAGGTCCAGATTCCCATGCGCGACGGGGTGAAACTGTATACCGATATCTATATTCCAAAGAAGTCACGCGGACCTCTTCCGTTTCTTATTACGCGCACGCCCTATGGCTCGACCGACGACAAAGGCCGCAACGGGCTGCTGCCGCACAGCTACAAGGATTTCGTCGACGAAGGCTACATTTTCGTCTTCCAGGACATCCGCGGACGATACAAGTCCGGGGGCCAGTTTGTGATGTTCCGGCCGCCGCGCGACAAAAGCGATGCGAAAGCGATTGACGAAAGCACCGATACCTACGACTCCATCGCCTGGCTGCTCGAGCACATCCCCAACAATAACGGGCGCGCCGGCGTTCTGGGCATCTCTTACGGTGGCTGGCTGACGGTGATGGCCATGCTCGACCCGCACCCGGCGCTTAAAGCGGTTTCCGAGCAGGCATCGCCGGCCGACCAGTTCCTGGGCGACGATTTTCATCATAACGGCGCGTTCCGGCTGAGCTACGGCCTGGAGTATTCGGCGATGATGGAAACTGGCACAACGAATTTCAATTTCAAGTTCGACCGCCACGACACATTCGAGTGGTATGCGGCGCTCGGACCGCCCTCCAACTTCAACAAGAACTACGGGCACGAAAAGATACCCACTTGGAATGACTTCGTGGCGCACCCGAACTACGACGAGTTCTGGCAGAAGCAGGCGGTGACGCCTTACCTGGATACTCCAAAAGTTCCGAATCTCAACGTGGCCGGCTGGTGGGACCAGGAAGATTTCTACGGTCCCATGAAAATTTACGAGACGCTCGAGAAGAAAGATACCAACCGCATGAACTACGTGGTGGCGGGCCCGTGGAACCACGGCGGCTGGTCCCGAGGCGAAGGCCGCAAGCTGGGCGATATCGACTTCGACAACGACACCGCGCAGTATTTCCGTGAAAAAGTGCAGGCCCCGTGGTTCGCCTACTGGCTGAAGGACAAAGGTCCGTTCAAGCAGCCGGAAGCGTTGACCTTTCAGACGGGCTCGAACCACTGGGAGTCATATGACCAATGGCCGCCGCGTAACCGGACCACCGACCGCCTCCTTTATTTCCAGCGCGCGGGTATGGCGTCGTTCGCGAAACCCGAAGGCGATGGCGACTTCGACAGCTACGTTTCCGACCCGGCGCACCCGGTACCTTACCGGCGCCGTCCCATCAGTCCGACGTATCCCGATGGAGGCTGGCCGGCGTGGCTGGTGGAGGACCAGCGGTTCGTGCACGACCGTCCTGACATGTTGAGCTGGGAAACCGAGCCTCTCGATCATGACGTCGCGGTCGCTGGCGATATTGTCGCGCATCTGTTTGCCTCGACTTCAGGCAGCGACAGCGATTGGATCGTGAAGCTGATCGACGTTTATCCGGAAGACTATCCGAAAGACGCCAAGATGGGCGGATACCAGCTCATGATCGCCGACGAAGTATTTCGCGCGCGCTTTCGCGAAAGCTTCACCCACCCCAAAGCCGTGGTGCCGAACGAGGTGACCGCATACGCCATCGATTTGCATACCAACAATCACGCGTTTCTGAAAGGACACCGCATCATGGTGCAGGTGCAGAGCACGTGGTTCCCGGTGATCGACCGCAATCCGCAGACATTCGTCGAGAACATTTATAAGGCGGTGGAGTCGGACTACAAACCCGCGACACAGCGTGTATACCGTTCGGGCAAGTATGCGTCACATGTGACGTTGCCGGTGCTGAAGTAGGGCGGGAACCCGTCCTGGTTAGCGGGCAATCTTCGTCTTGATTTCGGCGATACGGCCTGCAAGCTCCGAATTGCCGGGACGCAGCGCAGCAGCTTTCTCGAGAAATCTCAGCGCGGCCGCCGGGTCTGCGCTCGCGGCCTTGTTGGCAAGAATGACGCACACGCGAAACAGCAGTTCCGCGGTGTCCGCGTCGTCCGGCTTGAGCTGGTGTGCGAAGTCGAGCACCCGGTAAGCTGCTTGGTCGTCCTTGAGCGAGTAGAGCGTCGCGCCCAATAACGCATTGGAGCCAAAAAAATCCACGCGCAGGCTGACGGCTTTTTCGAGTGGCGCGCGCGCTTCGGCGAATCGTTTGAGGCGGAAGTAGGTTAGGCCGAGGTTGTGGTAGACCTCGAAAGAATCCGGGTCCAGTTGAGCCGCGCGCTGGAGTGGCTCGATGGCTTCTTCGTACCGGCCGTTTTCTCCGTAAAGCATGCCGAGCGTTGTGAGCTTGTCGGGATCGTTAGGATCGAACAGGCGCCGGCAGACTTCGCGCGCCCTGTCGGCGGGTTCCGCGCGCAGTGCCTGCACGCACGCGGTCGACTGCCGTGCGGTCTCGTTGTAGTGTTCGCGCATTTCCGTCGAGAGCGCGTACTCCTGTTCCGATTCCTTGTGCAGGCCGTTCTGCTGCAGCGCGCGCGCCAGCCGGTAATGAATCCGGAAATCGCGCGGGTCGGATTGGGCGGCCTTTCTCAGCCAGTGAATGGCCTGTTCGCGATTTCCCTGGCTCAGATAAGCCGAGCCCAGATAGAATGCCGCGTCGGAGAACGGCGGATGCGCCATCAGGGGAGCGAGGCGTCGTATGGCGGTGGCGGAATCGCCGGCCGTCAGATCCAGCCGCGCCAGATAGTACGCCACGCTCGCATCATTCTGTGTCTCTTTGCCGAGCCGCTCGAACTCTTTGCGTGATGCGTCGCGCTCGCCCACGGCAAACAGGCAGACGGCAAGCTGATAACGGGCGTTGGCTGCGCTCGGATCGAGGGCCAGCGCCGCGCGAAATTCCTGAGCCGCTTCGGCGAACCGGTCGTTCTGCACCAGCTCATAGCCCTTGCCGATATGCGTCATCGCCGCGGCGGATGGCGGCCGCTCTCCCTGGGCGCATAGCATGACGGCGCCGACCAACGTGCAAACAAATGCTCGCAGTGTCGTCCCCATGTCGTCTCGACATTGTAGCCCGCCGGCGGTAGTAGGAAACAGATTGACACAAGCGCAGCCGCTCGCTAACATCGACGCCAATAGAGGATTTCGAGCTCGCCCGCTCCATGCACATCAATCGACAGTGGCTGCCGCCACATCTGGTCTCTGCAGCGGTCGTCGCCTTTGTGCTGTCATCGAGCACGGCAGGCGCGCAGGCTTCCGATCCGTCTCTCCCCGATCTGATTTCTCTCCAGGAGATACGGCAGGAAGAATTCGAGCCCGCGGTCGGCGAGCAAATCCGTTCGGCTTACGATCAGGCGCTTCATCATACCAGTGATGCGGAAGCAGTCGGTCGTTTGGGCATGATTCTCCAATGCTACGGAAAATATGAGCCGGCGGAAGTCTGTTACCGGCGCGCGCGCGGCTTGGCCCCGCAGACGTTCCGCTGGGCCTATTACCTGGGGAATATCGAAGCATGGCTTGGGAGAAATCAGGACGCCATCAAAAATGTTCGCGAAGCGCTGAGCCTTGATGGCAATTACAATTTCGCGCGGGTGCGTCTGGGACAGTTGTTGTTTGAATCCGGCAATACACAGCAGAGCCTGACAATCTTCGAGGAATCGATCCACCGGAATCCTCGCCTGGCGGCGGCGCACCTCGGTCTTGGCCGCGTACTGGCCGCTCGAGGTGACTGGCCTGCGGCAATTCAGTCGTACCGGCGGGCCTGCGGAATCTTCCAGAATGATGCCGCTGCTCACTACGCGCTCGGGCTGGCGTACAGGAAAATCGGCGACGCGGCGCAAGCGCATGAGCAGCTTGAACTCTACGAACGCTTCAAAGAGACATCGCAGCCCTCCGAAGATCCCTTGATGGACGACGTGAAATCGCTCTATGCGGGAGGTTTGACGCATCTCGCCAAGGCTTCTTCGCTGGCGCGGGAAGGCAAGACCAAAGAGGCTGCCGCTGAATTCGAATCCGCTCTCCAGGTAAATCCGCGACTGATCATGGCGCACGTGAACTTGATCGCCATGTATGGCGAGCTGGGGCAGTTCGACAAGGCGGAGCGCCATTTCCGCGAGGCCGGCACGCTGGACCCCGGGTGGGCTGAAGCTTACTACAACTGGGGGCTGCTGCTGATGCGCCGGGGAAAAACCGTGGAAGCGAACGAGGCTTTCAGGAAGGCCATTGCCGTGAACCCCCACTACGCGGACGCCCACATCCAGCTGGGTCAACTGCTGGATGATTCCGGCCGCACGATCGAAGCGCAGCAACATTTTCG
The DNA here is from genome assembly GCA_035577325.1 of Bryobacteraceae bacterium. Taxonomy (GTDB): domain Bacteria; phylum Acidobacteriota; class Terriglobia; order Bryobacterales; family Bryobacteraceae; genus QHXW01. The sequence continues at coordinate 15,272 of DATLVQ010000418.1, forward strand.
CCTCGCTCTTGAGGACGCTCCCAACCCCCGGCAGGCGCATTATCTGTTCGGGCGCAGTTTGATTCAAACCGGTCAATTCGGTGAAGCCATCGCCCAGCTCCAGCAAACCATCAGGGTGGAGGACGACAAAACTCCCGTCTGCATGCAGGCTCTCGCGGCAGCTTACCAGCGTTCGGGCGACTTGAAGAACGCCGCGCATTACACGCGTGAGGCCCGGCAGCGCGCGTTGTCGCGCAACATGACGGCGCTGGCCGATCAACTTGAGCAGGATTTAGTTCGTCTGTCGAAAGCCCCATGACAAAATGGTGGCGGGTCGCATGTCTGTCGTGCGTCATCACTGCTTTTCTCGTAATCGGCTGGGGTTTGGCGATAGGAACGCCTGCGCATCCGACGGAGTCCGCCGCTCTATTTGAAGATGCCGCGGCGGCAACGGGACTGGACTTCCAGCACTTCATCGGCGCCACCGGATCGTTCTTCACTCCCGAAATCATGGGCTCTGGAGTCGCGTTGCTGGATTATGACGGCGATGGCGATCTCGATGTCTTCATCCTGCAAGGGGCCGTCCTCGATAAGTCAAAGTCTATAGGTGATGCGCTGTTCCCGCCGCCACGAACCCATTGGCCGGGCAATCGTCTTTTCAGAAACGAATTAATTCCCACTGGAAAGCTGAGCTTTGTGGACGTCACCGAGCAGGCCGGTCTCGGAGGCAATGGTGCCTATGGCATGGGCGTGGCTGTCGGAGATTACGACAATGACGGCCATCCCGATATCTTCGTGAGTAACTTCGGTCGTAACATCCTCTATCACAATAACGGAGACGGTACTTTCACCGATGTAACGGACAAAGCCGGCGTAGGCGAGGATTCTTTCAGCGCTAGCGCCGCTTTTGTCGACTACGACCGCGACGGATATCTTGACTTATTCGTAACTCGCTATAACGCTTTTACCGTTCAAAGCAACAAGAAGTGTTATAACTACGCGGGTGGACGTGAGTATTGCGGCCCCGGCGACTACCCGGCACTCTCGTCCAGACTCTACCACAACGACGGCCACGGGCACTTTGTGGATGTCACGCAGAAATCCGGGATCACAGCCTCAGTGGGCAATGGGCTGGGAGTCGTATGCGCCGACTTCAACGGCGATGGCTGGATCGATATCTATGTTGCCAATGACAAGACGCCAAATCACCTTTGGATTAACCAGCATGACGGCACTTTCAAGGATATGGCTCTCATCGCCGGGGCGGCCTACAACGCCGATGGCAAGGCGCTGTCCGGCATGGGCGTGACCGCCGGTGACTTCGATAATGACGGCGATGAGGACATCTTCGTCACGAACCTTACCGGCGAACCAGATACCCTATATCGGAACGACGGGTCCGGAAACTTCGAAGATGTTACTAACCTCTACGGACTGGCTCACACGACCTTTCCATTCACCGGTTTTGGCACGCTTTGGTTCGATTACGATAATGATGGGCGGCTGGATCTTTTCGTGACCAATGGAGAAGTGAGAGTTATTGACTCACAGCGCGGCAAGCCCTTCCCCTACAGCCAGACGAGCCAGATCTTTCACAACGGGGGCCAGACTTTCCGCGAGACGACGACGCAAGCCGGCCCTGCGTTTCGGTTTTTGGGCGTAGGCCGCGGCGCCGCTTTCGGCGATATCGACAACGATGGCGACACAGACATCGTAGTCACTTACGCGAATGGACTGGTAAGGTTGCTGCTCAATCAAGTGGGTAACCGGTATCACTGGATCGAGGCGCTGTTGCAAGGAGTCCGCGGCAATCGCGACGCGTATGGTGCCCGGGTCGCCTTGTACCGCAAGGGACGGCCGCCGCTTTGGCGCCATGTAAGTACCGATGGCAGCTATTTGAGCGCACACGATCCGCGGGTCCATTTCGGTCTTGGAACGGATGCGGAGCTGCAGGCTTCACCTCTCGAGAAGATCGTCGTCACGTGGCTCGGCGGCGCGAAAGAGTCATGGCAGGTAACCAGAGCGGATCGACTCCTGCATTTAACCGAGGGAGCAGGTAAGTCGGTTAAATGACTCACTGCAGGAGAAGTTACTGCGCTGGCGTTACTGCGCTGGCGCCAGTTTCCAAGTATGCGCACCCAAACCCGCCGGGATTTCGAACACTATGGGTTCCCGCCCAACATTCGCCCCATTCAGCCGCACAGGAGTCTGGTTGTCCACCACAATACTCACCGCACGCGCGCTCCTGATTTTTTCCAACAAAGAGTCCGACAGTTCCAGGCGCCAGGATGACGCGTGCTTTGCGAAGTAGCTGCAATAAGGATCGTCAAAATGAAACTGCAATTGCCAGCCTTCCGACGCAGGCGCGTCGATCGCCGCGTGCAGAATCCCGATGTACTGGTTCATGCTGACGAACGTCATCTCATTCGGGATTGCAGCCAGCGTACGCTCGATGAAATCATGCTGCAGCGAGATGTCCCGGTCGTGGAAGATGATCACCAGCGGCCCGTCCGGATGCGGCGGCCATTGCTCCAGATGCAGTTCACGGTCGAACGCGTGCGTCTTCCCGGTGGAGATGCCGGCCATATCTAGCGCCAGGTCGCGGTCCAGGTAGAAGTAGCGCTCGTTAATATCGAACAGCCCGAAGCCGGCCTGCGCTGCCACGCGCGCGCTATGGTTCTGATACGACTTCGACCAGCCGCCGCCCCCCACAATTACCGAAAGCGGCCGCGCACCGAAATCCTCGCGCAAATAGTCGAGCGAGCGCTTCAGAATGAAGAGCTGTGATAGCGCCGGAGCGTCGGTGCCGCGCCGCGTATCTTCGAATTCTTCGTACCAGCCGCTCGCTGAAGCCTCGCCCTCGAGATCCGCGCTCCACCAGGGACCGGGCGGCGAGTCCAGGTCGGGCTGCATGTGCGTCCACCCGTGGCTTTGGATCTCGAGCACCCCAGCGGCCGCCGCCGCTTTCAGACCCCGCTGCGTCGACGTGTAATCTTGTGGCACGCCGTAAGCATCGGTAAATTTCTGGCTCCAGGGTGAGATGACCCTGTGAGTCTTCCGGTCGACGAAACCGGTAACCACGTTGGCCGAAATGACGGCTTTTCTGCGCGACAGCGGTGGGATCACTTTTTCGCGCATCAGGTCTTCGCCGACCGTCTGGTAGCGCCAGTAGGAGAGGAACGATTTGTCGGCCGCGCCCCAGTCGTCGCACATCAACAGAATGCGATGCGCGTAATCGACGTCTGGCGTCACCGCGTATCCCAGGCTCCAGACCAATGAGCGAAAGAAAATACTGCGCCAGTAAGGCGAATCGCGCAGAGCCGCAAAGCTCGGCGCGGCCATCCAGACCGCGGCCGTGTCCGGCGCGGGCTGATGGACGGTCAGCACCGGATGCCTTCCCTGCCCGAGCAACACCTGCGCTCCCCGCGGCTCTACCCACAGCCGCGCGCCGAACTCCCAGTTCGCGGTCTTCTGCTCTGCGATTTCGCGCGTGATGAAATGCGCGGGCCCAATCGTTAGCGGATCGGTCGCGCTGTAGTTTTCCTTGAATTTCAGCCCGAGGATTTGCTCAAGCGCCGGATCTTGGAAGCGCGACGCAACCGCCACGATGCTGGTACCAGCCGCCACGGCGTCCGCGAGCCCCGCCAAATTCTTGTTCGCGTGGGACGAGGCATCCGCCAGCCAGACAATCGCCCCATAACGCACGCGGCCCGACCGCTCGAATAGATAGCCCGCGCCAAAAGTCTGTTGATCGAGTCGGAATATGTCGAAGGGGATCGACCACGCCTTCAGCAGAGCTGCCACGGGCTGAAACGGGTCTTTGTCGGAGGCTATCACCTGGCTCGCTGGATCAGCCCAGCGATCCACCACCAGCAGCACGCGATACGGTTTGAGCGACCACGAGCTGTTCACCGCCGGCGCCGCCCATGCGCCGCGTGGAACGGAAAGCGCCAACCAGCACACCCATAGGTGGATCGCGTGTGCCGCCCAGCGCTCTTTCACTCCTCTACGTCCGTCAGAACTCGATCCGTCCGCGCAATTCGACCATTCGCGGCCCGGCTCTCTCTCCCGCGTACAATCCGTACGTGGAGTTGATCACGCCGGCCCCTCCCGGCACGGAAATATCGCTGGCCGGCGCCAGGAAGTTCGGGTGATTGAAGATATTACCCACC
>DATLVQ010000419.1:0-7718 GCA_035577325.1 Bryobacteraceae bacterium
CAGTCGAAATCCTGGAACGTAAATTGCATCTCGTGCTGGCGGCCGATCTTTTCCAGCACTCGCTTGGCCTGCGGGATAACTTCCTGGCCCACGCCATCGCCCGCGATCACGGCAATTAGGAACGTTGTCATCGGATCTTCGATCCTAGCGTAGAATGGACATTCTTGCCCGTCGCAATTAAGATACTGCCGGTCTTGCTTTTCGGCGCCGCGATGGCTGCGGGTTCGGAACCCGCCAAGCCGATCGAGCCTCGCGTGCCCAAGCTCAATTCCGTTTTTCCGCAAGGGGCGCAGCCGGGCGCAAAACTGCGGGTTGAAGTGCTGGGTGAGTTCATCGATCGCGCGCAAACAGTCGTATTTCTCGATCCCGCGGTACACGGCGAGGTCGTCGAGAGCACCTACACGCGCCTGGCGCTCGATTTCACCACCGCGCCGGAGGCGTCTCTTGGCCCGCACTATTTTCGCGTGGTGACGCCGCGGGGCGCTTCCAACGTTCTGCTGTTCCGCGTCGGCGATCAGCCGCACATCCTGGAACAGGAACCCAACTCAACTTTCGAGCAGGCGCAACAAGTACCGATACCCGCGACCATCAACGGCCGTCTGAACACCGACGGCGATTTCGATTTCTTTCGCTTCCACGTGGAGAAAGGCCAGAGCTGGATTTTCGATCTCCGCGCCGCGCGCAACGGGAATGGCCTCGACGCCGCGCTGATTTTGGCCGACGCGAAAGGCCGCAGGCTCAGGCACAGCGAAGACGTCTTTATATGGGACCCATTCATCCAGCACACGTTTGACGAAGCCGGCGATTACTACGCGATCGTGCAGCCCACGCACCGGCACAACGACCCGAATTTCGCGTATCAGCTCGATATCCGGACGGCGCCGCACCTCGAAACCATTGCGCCAATCAGTATGCCGCCGGGAGCAACCGTCGAAGCTACCGTTTTTGGCGCAGGCCTCATCGGCAACGGAAAATTGTGGTTCGAAGCGCCGGGATTCTCAGGCGATGTGCTCGAAATGCGCGGTGCCACGGCACGCGTGAAGATCCATGCGCCTGCGGACGCGCGCGAAGGTCCCATGCAACTCGCCATCGTCACGCCGGGCGGCCGCTCGAATCCGGCCACGCTGCTTATCGACCGCACGCCCGTCCATCCCGGCGGCGCCGAAATCCACCCGCCGGTTTCCATCGATGGCATTGCTCGCTATCGCCAGCCGGAACGGTTCGCATTCGACGTGAAAGCGGGTGACACGCTGGTGTTCGAAGTGCGCGCGCAACGCTTCGGCTCGCCGGTGGACTCGCTGGTCCGCATTGTTGACACGCTGGGGAATCAGGTGGCCGCCAACGATGACTACGATTTTCCGGGTTCGCATTTCAGCAAGGATTCGTACCTCTCGCACGAGTTCAAAGAGGCTGGCCGCTACTTTGTAGAGATCCGCAACCTGTGGAAGACCACCGGCGAAGATTTCCCATACCAGTTGTTGGTTCACCCGCCGCAGCCGCGCTTCGAGCTGGAGATGGAAGTGGACAGCCGCTACCTCTATGCCGGCGCTCCGGCTTCGGTGAAAGTGAAAGTGCTGCGACAAGATGGCTACAAGGAGCCGATCCGCATCGAGGTCAAGGGCCTTCCGCCTGGTGTCACCGCCGATCCTCTCGAAATCCCCGGCGATAAAAGCGAAGGCGAGCTTGTTTTCCATGTTCCGGCCGGCGCGAAGCCCGGGACCTACGGCAATCTTCAGATGACGGCCGCCGGTGCACCCCAGCCCGCTTGGAAATCGGTGCGCATCGCGAGCGGCGGCGGCGAAGGCGAGACATTCGCAACGGTCGACCAGGCCACATTCGCAGTCATCGAAAAACCGCAGTTTTCACTGGAAGCCGCGGTAGAAACCGTCAACCTCGTGCGCGGCGGCACCGCCGAGTTTCAGGTCGCGCTCTCCCGCGCGGAGGGCTTTCCCACGCCAGTCCACTTCTTTTTTGAAAATCTGCCACCCGGCGTGACTGCCCGGGAAGTTACCGGCGGGCCCGGCGCAACGAGTGTTACAATCCAACTGACGGCTGCGAAAGACGCCCGGCCAGGCCGGTTTTCCCGTGTTGCTGTCCTGGGCCGCGCCGATGGCGGGCAAGTGCAGCAAGCGCCCCATATCACGATCGCGCTCGATTAAATGGCCATGCGAATTGCCACGCTGCTTCTGTTCGCCACTCTGTCCGCGAGCGCCATGCCCCGAACACCGGTTAAGCTCTCGCTCGAACCTTCCGACCCGCTGCTTTTCGGCCGCGGCTCCAAACAGATGCTGCTTGCCATCGTCCGCTACGCCGATGGCTCCGAAGAAGACGTCACCGGCAAGGCCCGGTTCCGTTCCGAAAAACCCGCCGTCGCCACCGTGGATGAGAGCGGCCTGGTCACCGCCGAGTCGAACGGCGGCGCCGTGTTGCGCGCGACGTTCAGAGGGCTGAGCGCCTCGACTACGGCGCTGGTACAGCGCGCCGATGCTCCTCCACCGCCCAGCTTTAACGCCGACGTAATGCCAGTACTCACCAAAATCGGCTGCAATGGAGGAAGCTGCCACGGCGCCCTGAACGGCCAAAGCGGATTCAAGCTTTCGCTATTCGGCTACGAGCCGGGTGAAGACTACGAAATGATCGTGCACAAGCACGATGGCCGTCGCGTCAATCTTAAAGAGCCCGAAAAAAGCCTGATTCTGCTCAAGCCGACGTTCCAGGTCCCGCACGGCGGCGGCCAGGTTTTGAAGAAAGACTCGGCCGAATTCCGCGCGCTCCTCACGTGGCTCAAGGATGGCGCCCGGCGCGTTCCGGAAAATGAGAAACGCATCGTGGCGCTGCGCGTGACGCCGGCCGAGAGCGTGTTGCTTGGTAAGGATGCCCGTCGCCAGTTGCTGGTGACGGCGCGATATTCCGATGGCACGGAGCGCGACATCACGCGCACTGCCAAGTTCCAGTCGAACGACGATTCCATCGCCAAGGTGAGTCCCGAAGGCGTGCTCACGGCGGAGCGCGGCGGTGAAACCGCCATCGTAGTGCGTGCGCCAGGTATCGCGGGCGGCGCGAAAGTCGACGTCGTGCTCCAAACGCGCGAAGTCCCCACGGTCGCCTCCAACAATTTCATCGACGATTACGTTTTCGCCAAGCTCAAGACTCTCGAAGTACCGCCATCGGGCCTGGCCGACGACGCCACTTTCCTGCGCCGCGCCTATCTCGACATCATCGGCCTGATTCCTACTTCTGACGAAGCGCGTACTTTCCTCGCCGATAAAGATCCGAATAAGCGCGCGAAGCTGGTCGATCAACTCCTCGAGCGGCCCGAGTACGCCGATTTCTGGGCGCTCTACTGGGGCGATCATCTCAACAACACCAAGCAGCTGCTCTATAACAAAGGTCCCTACATTTTCACGCGCTGGCTCAACCGCGAATTTGCCCGCAACACGCCCTACAACCAGTTTGTGCGCGAGCTGCTCACCTCCTCCGGCAATATGTTCGACGCTGCGGCCACCAGTTTTTATCCGCTCATGAAAAAAGAGCAGGATCTGGCGGCGATCACCAGCCAGGTGTTCCTCGGCGTGAGCATCGAGTGCGCCCGCTGCCACAATCACCCGCTCGAGAAATGGACGCGCGACGACTTCAACGGCATGGCCGCGTTTTTCTCGCAGGTGAAGTATAAAAACGGCGCCGGCCCGCGCAATAACGAGCGCATTCTCTACGTGGATTTCAAACGCCAGTTCCAGAACCCCGACACCAAACAGGTCTATTGGCCGAAGGCTCTCGACGGACCGGTGCTCGCATCGCACGACGAAGTGGATCGCCGCGAGCAACTGGCCGATTGGATCACCTCGCCACAGAACCCGTTTTTTGCCAAAGCGCTGGTCAATCGCATGTGGCGCAACTTCATGGGGCGCGGCCTGGTCGAGCCGGTGGACGATTTCCGCATCACGAATCCGCCGACGAATGCCCCGCTGCTCGACGCCCTGGCCAAGGATTTCGTCGAGCACGGCTACGATCTGCACCAGTTGATCCGCCGCATTACCGCCTCGCGCGCCTATCAGCTTTCCGCCAAGCCCAACGACGCCAATCGCGACGACAAGATGGCTTACTCGCGGCACTACAGCCGCCGTCTGACGGCCGAACAGATGCTCGATTCCATCGCGCAGGCGACGGGTGTGACCGAGCAGTATACGTCGCTCTATCCCGGCACGCGCGCGGCGCAACTGCCCGAGCCCGAGATTGAATCGTATTTTCTCGAAGTATTCGATCGTCCTAGCCGCCAGCTCATCTGCGAGCGCAAGCAGCCGCCCACGCTCAACCAGGCGCTGCATCTGATCAGCGGTGACACCATTCAGCAGAAGATCGAAGATCCGCATGGCGTGCTGGAACAGATGCTGGCGGCCCATCGCCCGCTGCGCGAAATGATCGAGGAAATGTATCTGCGCACGCTTTCCCGCTACCCGGATGCGGAAGAGTGCGCAACCGCCGAGGCCGCTATCGCAAAAGCGCCAGGCGCAAAGCAGGGTCTGGAAGACGTTTTTTGGGCGCTGCTGAACAGCAAAGAGTTCCTGTACAATCACTAAGGGGCTTGATTATGCCGGTCACCAACCACACTTCGGTTTTCGGCCGCCGCGATTTTATTCGCATCGGCTCGTTGGGCGCTCTCGGAATCAACCTGGCCGGTGTGCTGCGCGCCGGTGGCAAGAAGGACGTTTCCTGCATCGTGCTCTGGCAGAGCGGCGGCCCCGCGCACCAGGACACCTGGGATCTGAAGCCGGACGCCCCCATTGAGTATCGCGGCGAGTTCAAGCCTATCCCGACCAACGTACCCGGCATCCAGATTTGCGAGCATCTGCCTCTCACCGCCAGGCAGGCCGATAAGTTCACCATTCTGCGCTCCATGCATTCGCGCGAGAACAATCACGAGCGCGCCATCAACTACCTGCTCACCGGTTATCTGCCGCTCTCCACGCTCGAATTTCCCAGCATGGGCGCGGTAATTTCGAGAGAGCTTGGACCGAAGAACGGCCTGCCGCCTTATGTCGCCATTCCCAACACGTTTCCGTCTTACGGCGCGGGCTACCTGGGCGGCGAGTACAACCCGTTCATCGCGGGCGATCCTAATGTTGCGGGCTACAAAGTTCGCGACCTCACTCTGCCCGCTGATGTCGACTGGACCCGCGTTGGCAATCGCCGCTGGCTGCTCGACAAAATGGACGCGAAGTATCGCGCGCTCGATGCCAATACCGATTTCGATGCGCTCGACTCCTTCCAGCAGCGCGCCTACGACCTGATGCGCTCACCAGCCGCCAAAAAAGCGTTCGATATCGATGCCGAGCCGCAAGCCCTGCGTGAAAAATACGGCCGCACGCCGGTAGGGCAGGGCGCGTTGCTGGCGCGCAGGCTGGTTGAAGGCGGTGTGCGCTTCGTGACCGTCGCCAAGGGGTGGCTCAACTACGATACGCACGGCGACAATTTCAACACCATGAAAAAGGTGCTGCTGCCCGAGTTCGATCGCGCCTTCGCCACGCTGCTCGAAGATCTTCATCAGCGCGGCATGCTCGACTCCACGCTCGTCATCGCCATGGGCGAATTCGGCCGCACGCCTAAAGTGAATAACGACGCGGGCCGCGACCATCACAATAAAGCCTGGTCCATCGCGCTCGCCGGCGCCGGCATTCCCGGAGGCCGCGTGCTCGGCGCGACCGACAAGACCGCCACCGAAGTGACCGATCTTCCAGTGCAGCCCGAAGACCTGCTGCACACCATCTACTCCATCCTGGGTGTGGATAGCACGCGCGAGTATCAAACGCCGATCGGCCGGCCATCCAAAATTGTGAATGGCGGCAGTATCATCCCGGGTCTGCTGGCTTGAACCCGTTCGACAACATTTTTTCCCTCTCCGGAAAAACCGCGTTCGTCGCAGGGGCCAGCCGCGGCATCGGCCTCTCCATTGCGCAGGCCCTGGCAGCCGCGGGCGCACGGACGATTCTCGCAGCGCGCTCCCTGGACAAGCTCGAAACTCATGCCGCCGCGTTGCCCAACGCCCGCGCGCTCGCGCTCGATGTCACCAGCTCCACATCCATCCGCAAGGCTGTTGATGCCGCCGGCGACATCGATATCCTGGTCAACGTCTCCGGCACCAACGTTCGTAAGCGCTTTCTCGACTTTACGCAGGAAGAATACGAGCGCATCATGCAGACCAACCTGCACGGTCTCGTCGAGCTGACGAAATTGGTGGGCGAGAAAATGATCCGCCGCAGCCATGGCGGCAAAATCATCAATATCGGCAGTATGATGTCGCTGCTCGGCCTGCCGTATATCGCGATTTATGCCATCAGCAAGGGCGGCCTGGGCCAGCTCACCAAGGCGCTCGCCGCCGAGTGGGGGCAATACAACATCCAGGTGAATTGCATCGCGCCGGGCTTCATCCTCACCGACCTCAACCGCGCCATGTGGCAACCGCCCGAAATGGAACAGTGGCTGAAGCATGCCCAGGCCAACCCGCGCATGGGCCGTCCCGAAGATGTTGCGCCGCTGGCGGCGTTTCTGGCCGGACGCGGCGCGGATTACATCACCGGGCAGATCATCCCCGTCGACGGCGGCTACAGCACCACTGCGGTATGGCCCTACGTACCCTGAGCGGCGCGCGCGTTTCTGCCTGTGCGCTGTTGTTGGTTTTCTATCTGTGCGCGCAAGCTCCCGCACCCGAACCGCAGCCGGCCCCCGTCGAATTCACCTGCCCCATGGATCCCGACGTGCGCTCGAGGACTCCGGGTAAGTGCCCTCGCTGCGGCATGACGCTGGTGGCGAACATTCCCGAGCCGGTCGAATATCCGACAACGTTCTCCTTCACGCCGGCGCAGATCCCCGCAAATCAGAATATTCGCCTCGAGATTCGCGTGAGCCATCCCAAAACTGGCGCGGCCGTGAAGCATTTCCAGATCGTCCACGAGAAGCCCATCCACCTGTTCATCGTCAGTGAGGACCTGGAATTTTTCGCGCACGTACATCCCGATCTCGGCCCCGACGGCGTTTTCCATCTTGATACGCGCCTGCCCAAGCCCGGCATCTATAAGCTTCTGGCCGATTTCTTCCCCGATGGCGGCTCGCCGCAGCTCATCTCCAATGTCATCACCACCGCCGGATACAAACGCGGCATCGTGCAATCGATTGTAAAGCCTGCTCCCGATTTCGCGCCCAAACCCGCGGAAAATCTCAATGTCGAGCTGACCGTGGATCCCCCGCAGCCGCTGGCAGGCAAGAAGACCATGCTGTTCTTCAAACTCAGGCCCGCCGACGGCCTCGAACCGTACCTCGGCGCATGGGGCCACATGCTGGCCGCGAGTCACGATCTGGTCGATACCATCCACACGCACCCGATCTATGTAACTGATCCCGCGCCTGGCGAGAAGCAGATCCAGTTCAATATCTTCTTCCCACGCGAAGCCGTGTATCGCGTCTGGGTCCAATTTCAACGGCAGGGCAAATTGAACACCGTGGCGTTCACGATCCCGGTATCGAGCCTGAAGTAAGAAGCGAATCGATAACGCGGAGTCTGCTTGGACTCTGACACAGTTGTCCAATCCGAACGTACCTGCTACCTTGCGGAATGATCATTCGCCTGATAGGAGGTGAGCCCTTGTGAAACGTATTCTGTCCTTGGCCTGGTTCTGTATCCCGCTCGCCGCGCAGCCGCCCGCGCCCAATCCTCTGCCGGGCAC
>DATLVQ010000420.1:0-5858 GCA_035577325.1 Bryobacteraceae bacterium
TCAGGAAGTGCCATTGACTAACGGTAAGGGCACGGTGCCGGTGCAATTCCAGTACTCGAATGCCGTGGAGGGCCCCGAGGGACCGACGCCGAATCCGGAAATACTCAGTCGCGCTGCAGAAAAGCGAGCCTGATCGGAAGCGCCATTCGCGTCAAACGTATCACTGTGTAGTATGTTTTGGCTATTTCCTTTAGGTGACGGCTCCCGATAAGATAACTCCCCATGACGAGGTTGGGGGCCTTAGCCTCAGTATTGGTGTGCGGGTGCGCCGCAGTAGCGGCACAAAGCAATTTCGCTACGCTGCGCGGCAGCGTTGAAGATCAACAAAAACGGCCGGCCACCGGTGCGCTATTGCACTTGAAGTCCGCAGCCACTGGTGAATTGCGGACCGCCGCCGTGAACAATGATGGGCTTTTCGAAATCGCCGCGCTGAAGCCTGGGGAATGGGCTCTGGAGATTCACGCCGCTGGCTTCGCGCCGGTAAACCGCACAGTGCACCTCGAAGTCGATCAGCAGATGCGGTTGGATTTGACGCTGCGCCTGGGTCCCGAGAAGACCTCGGTCGAGGTCGTCGGCAGCGCGGAAGTCCTGAAGACTTCCGACGCCAGCGTGGGCGAAGTGATCGAGCCGAAGTCGATTCGCGAGCTGCCTCTCAATGGCCGCATGTTGCTCGACTTGGCCATCATCGTTCCCGGCTCGCACATGAGCCACGGCGCACAAACGGGCGAGACCAATCCGCTTTACTGGCGGCCAGGCCAGGCTTCGGCGATCAGCGTGGGCGGCAACCGCCCCAACGGGAACTATTTTTTGCTGGATGGCGTGAGCAACACCGATCCCACCTTCAACACGCAGAACCTGAGCTTATCGCCCGACGCGGTGCAGGAATTCAAAGTACAGACCAGCAGTTACCTGGCGGAGATGGGCGGCGCGGGCGGCGGCCAGGTCAACATCGTGACGCGATCAGGTGGCAGCCAGCTTCATGGTACGGCTTACGAATTTCTTCGCAACGACGCGCTGGACGCCCGGTCGTTCAATGAGACGATGGGCAACAGCCACCTGGTGCAGAACAACTTCGGAGGCTCGGTCGGCGGCCCGCTGGTGGGCAAGAAAACTTTCTTCTTCGCCAATTATGAAGGCTTGCGTATGACGCAGGCCATGACCATGACCGACACGGTGCCCACCGCTGCCGAAGCTGCAGGCGATTTTAGCGCGAGCGGTACGACGATTTTCAACCCGTTCAGCGCGCATCCCAACCCGAATTACGATCCATCCAAGCCCATCACCCCGGCGAACCCGCAGATCGTTCGCGATCCGTTTGCCAGCAACAAGATTCCAGTGAATCTCATGAGCCCGGTGGCCACTACGTTCTTGGGGAAATATACGCCGCGGCCCAACATGACCGGCGGAATGGCCATGGACATGATGGGCCAGCCGGCGGTAGTCGGCGCGGGTCAAGATTCGAACAACTTCATGGATGTGCGCGACATGCGGCATGTGACCGATCAGGGCACGCTGCGCATCGACCGCGTGTTCGATCGCGGCGACAGTCTCTTCGGCCGTTACTCCATCGGCGGCGAAAACGGATTCACACCGCAAAACCTTCCCGGCTTCGGCGCGATGCACGACAATCTCTCGCAGCACCTGAACGTCACTTGGAACAGGATCGTGACACCCAATCTGTTGAACACGGCCTCGTTCGCGATCTCCCGGCTGAGCATGGACCGCACCTCGGAAAACAACGCGAATCACGACATTGTCTCTGAGCTGGGCATTCTGGGCGTGGGTTTCGGCGGCAAAGGTGCATACGGCTCGCCGTGGTTCGCGGTACAGGGCTATTCCGGTTTCGGCGATTCCTTCGCCGCCACGCCCATGCACGCCTGGGACACGATTTATGAAGGCCGCGATACGCTGAGCTGGCAGCGCGGGCGCCACTCCCTGAAATTCGGCGCGAGTTACCGCTGGTACATCTGGCCTATGTGGGGCTTCTTCCAGAACCGCGGGTTCTACCAGTTCACGAACGGCTTCACCACCCGCACGGCCACCAACGACAAAACGGGCTCAGCGCTGGCCAGCTTTCTACTCGGGCTTCCCGCGGTGCGGCAGCGGCAGGCCGGCATCCCCAGCATGGATTTGCGGCAATGGTCCGCCGACGCCTACGCGCAAGATACTTGGCGCCTGACGCCGCACACTACCGTGGATATTGGACTGCGCTATGAATTCCAAACTCCGCTGTCGGACGTGGCACGGCCCTGGAGCAATTTGTTGGTGGAGGACGGGCAGTTGAAAGCTTTCATCGGCGGCCAGCAGGGCACGCCGCGCGGTTTGATGTATCCCAACAAGCTGCGGTTCGCGCCGCGGTTCGGCGTCGCGCACCATCTGCCAGGCACTGGCCTGGTGCTGCGCGCCGCCTACGGAATCTTCTATACGCCGGTGGACATGAACACCTGGTGCAATCAGTTGCACAATGTGCCGCTGGTATTTCCAGAGACGAATCAGAGCAACAACTTCGTGCCGTCGATCACCGGGTTCAACTTCGCGCCTCCGGTACTGGGCAAGACGGTAGTTAGCTTCGCCTCCTTCGACCCGCACGCGCCCTCGCAATACATCCAGCAATGGAGTGCTTCGGTCGAAAAGAGCCTGGGGAAAGAGACAACGCTGGAAATCGGATACTTAGGCTCGCGCGGTCTTCACCTGCAGCGCGCGCACTTGATCAACAACGCGCCTCCCGGGCCCGGCCTGATCCAGCCGCGCCGTCCGTATCACACCGCGAGCTTCATCGATGGCACAGTCCTGCCATCGGATCTTAACGTCCTCAATACGACGTTTCCGGTGAGCGGCGTAAACGTTTTGGAGAATTCAGCGCGGAGCTGGTACGACGCCGGATACATGAACGTGCGCCGCCGCTATTCATCGGGCTTGAGCCTGCTGGCCAACTATACCTTTTCGAAAGACCTGAGCGACGCGCCGGATTTCCGCTCGCCCATGTTCGAATCGACGGTCGCCCAGGACAACAGCAATCTGCGCGCCGAGAAAGGTCCTGCCTGCGATGTCCGGCATCGCCTGGCGATGAGCGCGGTTTACGATGTGCACGCATTCGGCGCCTGGCATTGGGCGCGGATCGCGACGGCTAACTGGCGGCTGTCCTCGATCTATCAGGTGCAGAGCGGCTTTCCCTTCACGGTCTCCGTATTCGGCGACACCGCCAACACCGGAACGGTTCTCGGCGAGAATCCAGATCGGGCCAACTACACCGGCCAGCCCGTTTTTGGACCCGGCATGCACACCGCCGGCCGCTGGTTCAATCCCGCCGCGTTCGCCACGCCGCCTGCCTTCACATTTGGCAACACCGGCCGCAACACTGTCTACGGTCCGGGCATGCAGACGCTTGACTTCGCCGTAGTGCGCGAATTCACAATCACCGAACGCATGAAGTTTCAAATTCGCGGCGAATTCTTCAACGCGCTCAACCAGATCAACCTTGGAACACCCAATCGTTTCGTGAACACGCCGCAGTTCGGCACCATCACCGACGCCGCGACGCCAGGCCGCGAGGTGCAGTTGAGCGCGCGCATCGGATTCTAAGGCTTGTAATCATTACGCTCGCGGGTAAGAGCCCGCGTTCCGTCCTGTATAGTGGAAGTCATCTGAGAGATGAGATTCCATACTCCTGTTCTTGTCGCCGCGTTGGTGCTGACTCACGCAGCCTTCGCCCAGCGCCAGACTCCCAAAACCGGTTATCGCGACTGGCAAGTTTATGGCGGCGGTCCCGAAAGCATTCGCTATTCGAGGCTCGACCAGATCAATCGTGAGAATGTCGAGAAGCTGCAGATCGCCTGGACATTCGATACGGGCGATGCCTTCGAAGGTTCGGAGATGCAGTGCAATCCGATCGTCGTTCATGGCCTGCTGTACGCCACCACGCCGAAGTTGCGCGTCATTGCGCTCGATGCCGCAACCGGCAAACAGCGCTGGACTTTCGATCCCAACGGTGGCTCGAAGATAACGCACGCCGTCCGTAACCGGGGTGTGACGTACTGGGAAGACGGGCGCGACCAGCGCATCTTCGTGGGTTCCCGGCATTATCTCTACGCGCTCGACGCACGCACCGGCGCGCCGGTCACCAGCTTCGGAGACGCGGGCCGCATCGACCTGCGCGAGGGCCTGGGGCGCGATCCTCGCGAAATTTCGATTTCACTTTCGACCCCAGGCCTGATCTATCGCGACCTGCTGATCGTCGGCGGCCTCATGAGCGAAGATCTCCCAGCGCCGCCAGGCGACATCCGCGCTTACGATGTCCGCACCGGAAAAATGCGCTGGAGTTTTCACACCATCCCGCATCCCGGCGAATTCGGCTATGACACCTGGCCCAAAGATGCCTGGAAATACAGCGGCTCGGCGAACAACTGGTCCGGCATGAGCGTGGACGAGAAGCGCGGCCTGGTTTTCGTGCCGACCGGATCGGCGGCGTTCGATTTCTACGGCTCAAACCGCGCAGGCGACGACCTGTTTGCCAATTCACTGATCGCTCTTAACGCCGCAACCGGCCAGCGCGTCTGGCATTTTCAGGCCGTGAAGCACGATCTGTGGGATCGCGATTTCCCCGCGCCGCCGAACCTCGTCACCGTGAAGCGCGACGGCAAGCTGGTGGATGCGGTGGCGCAGATCACGAAAATGGGCGTGGTCTTCGTTTTTGAGCGTACGACGGGTAAGCCGCTGTTTCCGATCGAGTACCGCGAGGTCCAGCGCTCCGAGGTGGATGGCGAAGTGACCGCCGCCACCCAACCGTTCCCGCTCATACCGCCGCCGTTCGCGCGGCAAACGCTGACCGAAGACATGCTCACGCGCCGTTCGCCCGAGGCGCACGCAGCCGCGCTCGCGCAGTTCAAGAAAATCCGCAGCGCCGGCCAGTTCGTGCCGCCGAGTTTCGAAGGCACCGTCATCTTTCCCGGATTTGATGGCGGCGGTGAGTGGGGTGGCGCGGCGTTCGATCCGGCTACCGGGCTTCTGTACGTGAACGCAAATGAGATGGCTTGGATTTTGCGATTGGTCGAGCGGCCGAAGACCGGGGGACGCACTAGCGGCCGGGACCTTTATCTCGCGAACTGCGCCAGTTGCCACAAACCGGATCTGCGCGGCAGCCCGCCCGATTTTCCATCGCTCATCAACATCGGCAGCAGATATTCCGAACCGGAAATCCGCACCGTCACGCGCGAGGGCCGCGGCCGCATGCCGGCATTCGCGCAGCTCTCCAGACAAGAAATGCGAGCGCTCGTCCACTTCCTTCTCACCGGTGACGACACCGCGGTCGAGGCGCGCGCCTCGGCCAGTCCATGGCCCTTCGGGTTGAAATACACCAGCGATGGTTACAACAAGTTTCTCGATCCGGATGGCTACCCCGCCGTCGAGCCTCCCTGGGGCACGCTCAACGCCATTAACCTGGACACCGGTGAGATCGCGTGGAAGATTCCCTTCGGCGAATTTCCAGAGCTCGTGGCTAAGGGAATCCGCAACACCGGCAGCGAGAACTACGGTGGGCCGGTAGTCACCGCCGGCGGCCTGCTGTTCATCGGCGCCACCGACCACGACCGCAAGTTCCATGCCTACGACAAAGCCACGGGAAAACTGCTGTGGGAAACCACGCTGCCCGCGGGCGGCAATGCCACTCCGGCGACTTACGAAGTGGAAGGCCGTCAGTTCGTGGTGATCGCCGCGGGCGGCGGTAAATCGAAGCAGCCGTCGGGAGGCAGTTACGTGGCCTTCGCGCTGCCTGAGCCCGCGCGCGCGAACAAATGAGCCGGTTCCGTCGAGCCCGATCAACCGCGCTGTCGATTGCGATCATGGCCTTTCCGGTTCTGGCC
>DATLVQ010000421.1:0-3296 GCA_035577325.1 Bryobacteraceae bacterium
GTCGGCCAGCGCGCGGCCGCCGCCGGAATCCTCGATGAATCGCCCGATCATGGCGCCCAGGCCCACGACCACCGCGATGAATCCCAAGGCTTCGCCAAAACCGGACTGGATGGATTTAAGGACCGCCGCCGGCGCCATGCCGGCCGCGAGCCCGAGCGCCATGCTCGAAATCAGCAGCGCGAGAAACGCATGCAGCTTGACGACCAGGATCAGAACCAACAGCAGGGCTATCGCAGCGAGCGTGAGGAGGACGAGGCCGGGGCCGCCGACGGGCATGAACGGCCTATTCTACACTGGCGGCACGCGGCGCAGGCTTTTTACGCTGAGAGTAAGCGCCGCCTAGCACGCCGGCTTCGCGTTAGAATACCGCCATGCAACGGCGCGATTTTCTCACCACTATGTTCGCGGGCACGGCCATCCGAAAACTCGGCTCGGCGCAGGCCTCGAGCGTTTTCGTCGAGCGGCCTGCAACTGGCACACCACACCGCGGGAAAGTGCTGGCGGCGATCCAGCCGCATTCCGATGACATCGCCATCTTCGCCGCGGGCGCGGTGGCCAAACTGCTGCAAGAGGGTTACAAAGGCTACATGATTCGCGCCACCAACGATGACATGGGCGACGATGTCGGCGAGCCCGGCTCGATTGGCGAGAACGTCCTGCGCAACGAGCGTGAGAACGCCGAAGTCGCGCGCGTCCTGGGCCTGGAGCGCAGCTTCGATCTGAACTACAACAACCACCGCATGGGCGACGTCTCCTGGAACGAGCTGATCTGCCGCCTGATTTTTCTCATCCGCCTGCTGAAGGTAGACACCGTATTCTGTTACGACCCCTGGGGAATCGACGAAGAAAATCCCGACCACTGGGTGCTCTCGCGCTCGGTGGAAGCGGCGTGCTGGATGGCGGGACGCGTGCACGATTATCCCGAGCAGTTTGCCGCCGGGCTCAAGCCGCATGCCGTCAGTGAGAAGTATTACTACGCACGCCGTCCGGAAATCAACCGCGTGGTAGATATCACCGGCGTCGTGGATAAGAAAGTGGAAGCGAACATCGCCAATAAGGCCAAGGGTCCAGGCGGTCATCACGGCTCGCATCTACGCGCTGAACTGGCCAAACAAAACAAGCGTCTGCCGCTGCTCGGCGCCGACGACGCCGCCGCCGACCGCAATTACATTAAGGAGTTCGTCCTGGAGCACGACCGCGAACTGGGAAAAAAGTATGGCGTGGAATACGCCGAGGCTTACCATTACATCGGACCGGGTGCGGACCGCGTGGACGAATACATCCGGCAGCATGCGGCGCCGCTGCGATAGCCAGGATTCCAGAAAACCAATTGCATCGATTCTTCCTCGGCCAACCGCGGCCACAGCGTCTCCGGATGTGGATCGAACACGATCGCGGGATTGGCCGGCAGGACGTCCCACGCATCCATTTTGAGTTCCCACGCCAGTTGCCCGGCGCCCCAGCCCGCATAGCCCAGATAGATGCGAAATGTGCTCGCGGCCGCGCCTGACGCTACCGTTTTCTCGAGGGCGGCCTTGCTCGAAACGATGAAGACGTCTTCCATTACGGGCTTGGCGTCCTCCGGCTTGGTGCGGCTGCGCAGCAGCGCCATGAGCCCCGCCGGCTCAACTGGCCCTCCGTGATACAGCCGGTCCGTCCGCCCTTTGGCGCTGTCCATGTCCGGCGAAAGTTTTGAAAGCGGGATTTTGGTTTGCCGGTTAAGGATCAGACCCGCCGTCCCATCATCGTCGTGCTGCACCAGCAGGATCACGGTCTCCGCAAAATTAGGATCCACCAGGCTGCGCCGCGCCACCAAAATCTTGCCGGTGGCGAGATCCCTGGCGCGAGGGTGAGTTTGCACGGGAACAACAGGAGGCCGTCTCACGGCCGTCGCCCCCGAGCCGATCAGCGCCGCAGCCGCCGCAATCCACATCACGCGCGCGGGTCTGAGACCGAAGTGCGCTTGGCGCGGCATGGTTTGATTTTATCGCCTTTCCACACCCCTTTACTTTCACCCTCCGCCTGTTTTATTCTCGCCCGCATGAAACTTGTTGCCGTGCCTGTGCTGTTCGCTTGTCTCTCTCCGCTTTCGGCCGCCCTCAAATCCGGGCCGGCCTTGCCGCATCATCTGGTCGCCAATTGGGCCAAGCTGCCCAAAGGCTGGAACCTGGGTGAAACCTCCGGCGTGGCGGTCGACCAGAAAGATAACGTCTGGGTGTTCAATCGCGGCGCGCATCCCGTCATCGAATTCGATCGCGACGGCAATTTCCTGCAGAGCTGGAGCGACAACACCATGATCAAGAGCTCGCACGGTATCCGCATCGATCCCGACGGCAACGTCTGGTGCATCGACGTGGCGGGCCACCTCGTGCTGAAGTTTAATCCCGAAGGCCACGTGCTGATGGTGATCGGACGCGGGCCCGGTACCAACGAGACAAAAGACGCCTTTAACCAGCCCACCGGCATCATCTTCACGCCGTCTCTCGATTTCTTCTACGTCTCGGACGGTTACGTGAACTCGCGCGTCGTGAAGTTCAACCGCGATGGCGAATACGTCTCGCAGTGGGGCCACAAAGGCACTGGGGACGGCGAATTCAACCTTGTGCACGATGTCGCGCTCGATGCGCACGGCCGCGTTTACGTCGCCGACCGCTCCAATTCGCGCGTGCAGATTTTCGACCCCAGCGGAAAATATCTCGGCAAGTGGACCGACGTCGGCCAGCCCTGGGGCCTGGCGTACTCGGCCGCGGAAAACGCCATCTATATGTGTGACGGCCTCAACAACCGCATCGTCAAGCTGAATCTGGATGGCGAAATTCAGGGCGTGCTCAGCTCCTACGGGCGAATTCCGGGCAGGCTCGATTTCGCGCACAACATCGCCGTCGATTCCGCCGGCGCGATCTACGTGAGCGAGATCAAGAACTGGCGCGTGCAGAAGTGGGCGAAGTAGGCATCGGCCGGAAGCGGCTTGCTCACAGCGCCAATTCGCCGCGATACAGCATCTCTTTCAAATTGAATTTCGCCTTCACGTCCAGCCGTCCGATGCGTGTCGTGAACGTCACTTCCTTATCGGCAGCCGTGAGCGGCATCGTCTCTCTTGAGAAGCCGAACAAATAAGTTCCGCCGCCAGACGATGGCTGCTGCAGCACCAGATCCGGTTGTTCGCCTTCTTTGTCCTTCGGTTTAAGGAACGTCAGCGACTTGAGGTTATCAAGCCGGGTTTCGGACGCCTCGGCGGTGCTGTTCCGGTTATCGTCGTCCTCGGAACGCGGTCGCCCGGACATCATCGGAAATCC
>DATLVQ010000422.1:0-2342 GCA_035577325.1 Bryobacteraceae bacterium
CCGCCGCGCTCGTTACTACCAGCTGACTGCAGCAGGCCGCAAACAATTGGCCGTCGAGATGTCGCAGTTCGAACGCGTCATTGGCGCGATCACGCGTGTGATTGAAGCGGTCTGAAAGGAGTTCTGTCATGAACTGGCTGCGCGAAGTCGCAAGACGACTCCGGATGCTCGTGCATCGGAGCCAATTCGATGCGGACCTCGAAGAAGAGATGCACCTGCATTTGGAGTTGCGACAACAGGAACATCTCGAGTCGGGCATGACCGCAGACTCTGCTCGGGCCGCTGCTCGGCGCCGGTTTGGCAACGCAACGTACCTGAAGGAAGAAAGCCGCATCGCGTGGGGCTGGGAATGGTTCGAGAACTTGGCGCAGGATGTTCGCTATGGCGCGCGCATTTTGCGCAAGTCCCCGGGCTTCACGGCTGTCGCCATCCTCACCCTCGCTCTCGGCATCGGCGCAAACACAGCGATATTCAGTGTGATCAATGGAGTGCTGCTCAGCCCGCTTCCCTACAAGAATCCGAAGCAACTCGTAGTCATAAAGGAACACGATTCGCTCCCGAACGTGATCGATATCCAGAGACAGACGCGCTCATTCTCACAGGGGGGCGGAATCAACGTCGAGAAGATGGATTACATAGGCGCAACCGAACCTGTGCAAGTCCGTGTCGGGCTTGTCAATGCGGGGTTTTTCGAAACGCTAGGCGTGCAGCCGGTGCTGGGCCGGATCATTTCGCCTGCGGAAGATGTACAAGGCGGGCCGCATCTCGCCATGGTAAGCAACCACTTCTGGCAAGACTACCTTGGCAGCGATCCACATGCGGTGGGCTACACGATTCAATTGGGCGGAAACTCTTATACGGTGATCGGCGTAATGCCCGCGAGCTTTGCTCCACCAGCGGAGCATGCCGACGTTTTCGTTTCACTCATCGTCCGCGACCCGGGAGCGGGCGCTGAGCGCGATTTGCACTTCCTGCATACCTACTGGCGACTGAAGGAAGGCGTTACGCTGGCGCAGGCGCAGGCCGATATGGCCGCGATCGACCGTGGGCTCGCGGAGCAGTATCCGGCCGAAGAAAAAGAACGGAAGAGCCAATTGGTGCCGCTGCATGAATGGCTGGTAGGAGACGTGCGGTTGGCACTGCTGGTGCTCTTCGGAGCTGTAGGCCTGGTTTTGCTGATTGCGTGCGCGAATTTCGCGAGCTTGCTAATGATGCGGGCGGTTGCGGAGCGCCGGGAACTGGTGATTCGGGCGGCCCTGGGCGCGGGCCGCGGCCGGCTCATCCGGAAAACGCTGACAGAGAGCGCACTGTTGTCGGTCCTCGGCGGTGCGGCCGGATTACTGTTCGCGAAGTTAGGCACGAGCATGCTCCTGACCTTGAGGCCGGAGGAACTGGCCCGGCTGAGCGGGATTCACATGGATACACGAGTGCTGCTGTTCGTCTTCGTGGTCTCAGTGCTGACCGGCATCGTGTTCGGAATGGCGCCGGCATGGATCGCGGCTCGTGCGGACGTTGCCGAGGCTCTGAAAGAAAGCGGGCGGAGCACAACCGCCAGCACGATGGGGCATAGCATACGGAGAATCCTGGTCACATCAGAACTGGCGGTTGCCTTGGTGCTGCTGGTGGGAGCCGGTTTGTTGATCAAAGGATTTTCAAGGTTGAGCTCGATTAACCCCGGTTTCAATTCCGCGAACGTAATGACGATGTATCTCCAATTGCCCAAGACGCGATACGGCGAAATCCCCAAACAAACCCAGTTCCGCCGCGAGTTGCTCACTCGTTTGAACTCCCTACCGGGCGTACAGGCAGCGATGGTGACAGATATACCGCTCGGCGGGAATTATGTGGGTCACCGTTTCGTCATCGCCGGACGCCCTCCTGTGGCCGTGGGGGGTGAGCCCAAGGTGCAAACCCTTTCTGTGATGGGCGATTACTTCCACGTGATGCAGATTCCCCTGCGCGCCGGGCGCGACTTCACCCCCTTGGACCGCGAAGGACAACCCCTGGCGGCAATTGTGAACGAGGAAATGGTGCGGGAATTTTTCCCACACGAAAACCCAATCGGCATGCGTATCCGCTGGGCGGGCGATACGGGGCCACCACAATGGATGACCGTCATCGGCGTCGCGGGCGACGTGAAACATTCAGGATTGAATCAACCGACGGATCCCGCTGTGTATACCCCTTTTTCGCAGAACGACGAGGCCTGGAGACGATTTATGATGCTCGCCATCCGGGCTCGGGATGTGTCTCCTGGCCTCGTTGAAGAAGTGAAGAAGCAGATCTGGAGCTTGGACGGCCAGATTCCGGTGAGCGACGTGTACGCCATGGACGAGCTAATA
>DATLVQ010000423.1:0-13386 GCA_035577325.1 Bryobacteraceae bacterium
GGCTCAGTAGATACTGGATCAAGTCGCTCTTCTCGTCACTCGTAAGACCCAGAGCCATGCAAGTATCGTAATGGTCCACTACGCTACCCAACGTGGGAAACCGCCCGTCGTGATAGAATCCGCCCTTGAAGTGCGTAAACAGATCACCTATCGGTGACGTTCGATAACGCAAATCCGGCGCTCGGTTGGCTTGAAAACTGTCAATGCAAATCTCACTGGGCATGTGCAGATTCCAGCCAGGATCCGTCCAGAGTGGTTCGACGTGGCAGTTGTTGCACTTGGCCTTACCGCTGAACAGCGCATCGCCGCGGTCGGCTGCCGCCGGATCGAAGCTTCCTGCGAGGGGTTGTGGCGAAGGTATCGCAAGCTGATAGAACTGAAGGGCCGGAAGCTTAGGCGTGATCAGGTCGTCATCGGGACTGATATGCGGCAGATCGCCAAAACCGTTGGCTGCTGCAATCGGGAATTGTGCCGCGTTGTTCAACCGCGGATCCCAGAATCGACCTTTTCCGTGCATCTCCAGATTCGATACGAACGCGTTCCAGTGGGGAATTGAACCCCAGCCCGTCCATGTATGGAGGTTTACTCCCCCAAGTCCGAAAGCCGGCGGAATCAGCGTGGCACCCGGTACATTCGTGCCGGTGACAACACCGTCGGTTACCTGCTGCGGGTTGAACGCCTTACCATCGAGGATCAACTCGGCGTCAAACTTTCCCGGGCCCCAACTGTTAAGCACCGTTCTAACGGTCGCCTGAGTCGTGTTCAACAAAGTGGCGAAGGGGCTGAGGTCCGGTGACAGGGCGACGATTGCGCCCACGTTCAGATCACGATTGGACCAGCCATCCAGGCGATGACCGACACAACCCGTGTTAGGGTTCGGCTGAATGACACCTGCACAGAGTACCGGCAGTGAGTTGTCGACCGTGGAATGACATAAGGCGCACTGAATGCCCATGGATTGTAGGGTCCCCGTGGAATTGAAAATCCCAGTAACCCCGATGACGGCGTTGAGCTTCAGCAATGTGAGTGTGACCGCGGGATCATCGAGATTGATCTTGCCTTGCTTGAGGTGCGCGAGGAGGTCATTCGGCAGGGCATCTACATCCACCTTTAATCCAACCGATAGGGCGGTCTTTGGACTAACCCCTGGGCCCACTCCGCCCAACCCGGCTCCTTCGATGGCCAGATGGAGTTTCAGCATATCTCCCCAGAACGCCTGATCTCCGAAAGTGTCAAATCGAAAGATCTGGCGCCCCTGGCTGACAAGCTGGACAGCATTAGAACCCGTGGCATCGTTGTTGGTCGACTGGCTTCGTGCTCCGTGCACCATGAAGATCAAGAAAGCCGCAATCGGTAACACGACGGCCACGGCACTCCCACGAAACGACAGACGCTGACTCATCTCGACAATCTCCCTTTTCAATATCACGCTCTCATCAGATCGCGTTAGCACTAGTCGGGCAGTTGTAAAATGAGTCCTGCCGACCAGCAGAACACAGTTACGATACGCTCTTGTGCACTCACATTAAAGTGCTGTAGAGCACGCCGTCTGTTAACTATTTGTTAAATATAGTTGATTTATTTCCGTCGATCCAAACGTACCTACGCACACTGTCACACGAGCCTATTTTCTTCATTTCGTGATTTACATTTCTTAACTACCGTTGACAATTAATACCTGTATCACCTAATGCCTGGATCGCCGAACAGATCGCTGTTAGTGAGACGTACTCTATTAGCTGCAAGCCACTTGATAACTGGTTGCGTATCAAACATACCCATGTGAATGCCAGAGTAAGTGAGTATTAACCGTTGTGAACGCAGAGTTGGAGATACACTGATCAACGACATCAGGCTTGTGCCTGAAGAGGCCTATCAGGGAGGAGGCCGGTTATGGAGAAACGCTTATTCAGCCGTACTTGGCTGGCGCTTGCGACTGGCGCATTGATGACATTCGGAGCGGGTAGCGCATCGGCGCAGCTCGCCGCCAATCAGACTAATGGCTTTGGCAATGGTAGGTTGGTCACCTTTACATATCTGCAGAATTTTGACTGCGTCGACCAACCGACCATGGACCTGGATTTTAATGGGTTAAAGGCGCAGTCGGACCCGAATGAGTTGCAGACACCGATTTGCCAGGCGGTTACCGAACCGACCGCCGATCCAGCCGGGGGCGACATCAAGCATACCGCTCATCTCTACGTGCTCATTCCAATGTTCTCAGTCGACAATGACCAAAATCCTGCCGACGCCATGCCGTGCCCGAATGGAGGACGGCCTAGTGAACTCTGCGGAGTCGCACTGGGAAATGCGTTAATTTCGGCGTTCGGCTTTGTGCCCGAAGCCTGGAAGGCCAAGGTCAATCCGGCCATCACGACGCAGTGCCCGGACCCGAACAATCCCGTGCCTGGCACATGCACCATGCACGCTTCCTCAGTCGACCTTTCCGTGACGCTGGCGGCGCTTGGCAAGGGGCCCAATCCTCCTACAGCCCCGACCTTCGTGCCAACTCCGAATCACAGTCACGTGGTCGACAATTCCCGCGTTAATACGGTACCGATCTGGTGGGAAGTCAGGCCGGTACTGGTAATGAGTCAGAGCGACTGGCCGGCCGCCGATGGAAGCAGCGGCATCACGTCGTCGAAGATAATGGACGACGTGGAAGCGGCCGGCAGGGCGATCGAGGTTGGCTCCAACTTCTTCCTCTTCTTCAGCTCAAGCTCCATGAGCGGGATGCATGGGATGTAGAATTCTCGTAATAGTGTTTCAAACTGTGAGCGCCGGGGATTCTCCGGCGCTCACAGGCTCACCCAGAAATCGACCCGGATCTGCGCAATTCCGAAAAGCGAGTCGGCCTAACGTAACGTTCACGGAGCCGCGTTAAGCTTGCCGAAGCACCGTCTCGCTTCCATGGCTCGTGGACGTGAAGTCTCTGGCCATCGCGACGCGATCGAGCCATCTCGATAGCCGTGAGTACCCTCGAACAGGTCGTCTTTGAAGCGTCGCTTCTCGGCGGGGTTCATTTGATCAATTATTCAACCAACTACTTGAACAGTTGTCAAGCCGCCTAGGCGAGTGGTTTGTCCTATTGACAAGATCGCGCAGCCAGCGCATGCCCCGAATGATCGGGCAGCCCAGGGTAATGCACCTTCTCGACCACCGAGCGTCCTACCAGATAGGCCGCCACTGCGCTCGCGTTTTCGAGGTGCGCACGGATCCGGCATGAAAGAGTGGAAACGCCTCTCAGAGTCAGCCAGCAATCGAAGGGCGAGGGAACTGCGCCACCGTATCGCTGCGAGTTCCGCACCCGTTCAAACAGATAGTCGTCAAACCGCGTGATCAACACGCCGCCCACCACGTCGCTGTGGCCCCCTAGGTATTTCGTTGTCGAGTGCATCACCATGTCGATGCTGTACTGGAATGGCCGCTGCACCACCGGCGTGGTAAACGTTCCATCACAGATGCTGAGCGCGTTTGCCTTGCGGGCAATCTCGGCAACACCGGCCAGGTCCGAGATTTTAAGCAATGGGTTCGATGGTGTCTCGACCCACACCAGCCGCGTGGCCGGGCGGAGCGCGGAACGCACCGCGTGCAAGTCCGTCATGTCGACATACGTGACTTCCAACGGCCATTTTGCGAAGACCGTGCGCAACACCTGCCTCAGCCCGTAATACACATCCTCAGGCGCCAGGATGTGGTCACCCGGTTGGAGGCCTTGCAAAACGGCCGTCAGCACCGCCAGTCCCGAGGAAAGTACCAGTGCTTCCTTTCCTCCCTCCAGTGCGGCCAGGCACTGTTCCAGCATCCGCGGTTCGGGTTGTCTTCGCGCGAATAGGAGAAGCCGAGCGGGTAATCACCGTTTTGTGAGCGCTCGAACGTACTGGATAGGTGAATGGGCGGCGTCACGTCTCCGCTTGACCGATCGATAGAACGCCCTGCATGAACCGCCAGCGTTTCGATTCTCATATATCCGTTCAGTGTACGAGAGTTCTGTACGCATCAGAGCAAGGTGCTTTCTGTAAGCTTGGATACCAGGCATTCCCATCAAGCTGGTTGCAACTGCCCCGGGCAATACGGTCCGCCTCCACGCAAAGATGTCGCGCTGCCGTAGCCATCGTAGAGAAGAACCACGCTCTCGTCCTCGGCGGTAAGGGCAACATTCCGGAACACACATTCCGCCGGTGAGCTACCGATGCGCAAGCTGAAACGCGCAGAAAGTGTTACTAGCGAGGCTTCTCAAAGACGGCGAAGTAGTAGCGGGTTTCGCCGGGAGGGCCGGCGAAATCGGAGTC
Organism: Bryobacteraceae bacterium; assembly: GCA_035577325.1. Taxonomy (GTDB): domain Bacteria; phylum Acidobacteriota; class Terriglobia; order Bryobacterales; family Bryobacteraceae; genus QHXW01. The sequence continues at coordinate 4,293 of DATLVQ010000423.1, forward strand.
AAATGAGACAAGACGCAAGCCGCCGCGCGTGGCCTGTTCAATCAGAATTTCCTGCGGAAGAATGTGGCGCTCCATATAATCGGTAGGCTTTAGCCCGAGGGGCGCAGTATGGTCCATTATGCCTAGTCGTCCGCCGGGCTTGAGCGCACGGAAAAGACCGGCAACCATCGCATCGGCGTGGGTGAACTCGTGAAAGGCATCAACGACCAGGACTGCATCAAGCGATAACTCGGGCAACTTAGGATCAGCTTGCGACCCTTGAATCATCTGAATCTGAGGGAGCTTCTCCTTGTCCGAACGTTCCCGAATCTGTGCCAGTTCTTTCTCGTCCAGGTCCTGGGCGTATACCTTCCCCTTCGCGCCAACCCGTGCTGCCAAGCGGAAAGTGAAATAGCCACCGCCAGCGCCGACATCGGCCACCGCGCTGCCGGGACGAATGCCGAGGTCTTCCATGACTCTCACGGGCCGCTGCCACGTGTCTCGCTGCGTGCGCGGCGGAAATGCGTCCCTGGCCGTGATCTCGAACAACTGCTGATCGAGCAGTTCCGCATTCGTAAGGCGAACACCGATATTGCCGGCGCGGTCGACAACGAAGAGATCTGGTGTTCCCTGTACGTTGTAAAGCTTCGCGATCTCCCCTGCTTCCTCTTTCCCATCGCAAACCTCGGGCCAGAAGATGCTTCTTTGCGCGATCATGCGCTCAGCGGCCGCCTTGTCTACGTCAAGGGAAACACCGATCAGGCTCAGCCCGCGATCTTGATATTTCCAGTAAAGCTGTTTGAGTAGCGGAACCTCCGCTAAGCAAATCGTTCAGGTAGAGGACCAGAAGACGATCACCACAGGCTTTCCCCGATGATCCGCAAGAGAGATTCGCGACCCATTCAATGCCGTGGCCGAAAACAGTGGTGCAGGCTGGCCGGGGCCCAAATTCAGCAATTCATAAAGTTGCCTTTCGGCCTGTCGGCCCGAAGCCGAGTCGCCCGCGGATTTGATTGCAGCCTGAAACGCCGCTTTCGCTTTCTCCTCATCCTTTTGGGCGAGCCAGCCGCGCCCCAGATTCAATTGAATTGCCGCTCGGACCGCGGCGTCAGGCGCGCTCGAAAGAACGGACTGGAGCTTCTCGAAGAAGTGCGAGAAATTCTTCTGGAGCGACGCGGCTTCCAACAAGACCCCGGCCAAGCTCTGCCACGCAGCGTCATCTGGAGGAACGCGATCTGCCCGTTCGTACGCCTCTTGAAAGTGGTCGGCGTGAATCAGCAGATGCACTGCTTCGCTGGCTGCCTTGGCTGATTCCGGAGTGCGAGGCGATTCCTCGTGGAACGCCCACAGCGTCCGGACCCATTTTTCGACTGGGTGGTTTGGATCATCCTTTCTCCCGCCCGCTTTCTCGAAATGCCGAATCTCCTCACGGGCCTGGACCAGCATCGTGTCAACATCGGTTGTGGCAAGCCGTTGCGCCACAGCCGGAAAGCCGAGTGACATGATCGCCAGCAAGAGCAGGATGGAGCATCTTGGATGAACCCGCAAAGTCCTCATGAACGGAAGGGTAAGGGCAAGCCGACTCCTTTGTCCTCACGGAATGCAACCGATTTGTAAAAAGTTGTCTCCGAGTGGCAGCCAACTGTGGCCAGGACCTATTCTCCTCGGCGTACAATAATCTCGGCGGGGCAAACGGCAGTGCGCACACCGACGCGGATGAGAGTGCTTGTGCTTTCAGTGGCTGCGGTGCTGGTTTGCGAGGCGATACTAGGCCTTTTGCAATACCGCTCGCTCGCCCAGCTTGAAATCAGGACGCGCACGACATTCCAGGATGACCTCGTCAGGGCGTCGCAAGCCATCGCGGGAGACGTCGAGAGCGACGTCCGAACCGCCGGCGTCGACGTGCTGGCTTCCTTCCAAAAGGAGGACCCGAACCAGGATGTCCGCGACCTCGCCAGCCGTTTTCAAGAGCTTCTGCGGAAGTGCCACGAAATCGAGGAGGTGTTTCTCTTCGCTCTCGACGATCCCAACGGTACGTCCGCTGTGTTTTCGACGAGCGACGGGGCCGACCGTTTCACTTGAAATCGTCTGGATCGTCCGCCGGTTCGGGCGGCCCGCATGGCGTTCTCGACGTCCCAACCGGTTCCCGGCAGTGGTGACCTGCGGATCAACCAGGCTGCCGGGCCTGACGGCGCAGCGCAAGTTTACCTGTTCCGTGTTCTGTTGGCCGCTGGGCCACAAGACATCCGGCGCTTTGCCGGCGTGGCTTTGACCCGCTCTTACGTCCATAGCGCAGTTTTGAAGAGCCTGACGAAGGCTGCGAATCCGATCGGAGCGGACACGAAGCCCGTGTTTGCGGTCTTCGAAAGTGGCCGGCAAATACTTGCAAGCCCTGGCTGGTCCGGACACGGCGAATCGCGAAATTCGCTGGCTCCGCGTCTGCCTCTCTGGGAAATAGCCGGCGCGTATAGCGGTACGACGGTCGAAGACATCGCGCGTGACCAGTTTCGCCGGAATCTTCTGATTTCACTGTTGGCGCTGGCGGCGTTAGGCGTAGCGGCTTTTGCGACGTTCACCATGGCCACACGTGAAACACGGTTGGCACGCATGAAATCGGCATTTGTTTCAAATGTCTCTCATGAAATGAAGACGCCTCTGGCGCTCATCAGTATGTATGCCGAGACTCTGGAGAGCGGGAGGATCTCTGCTCCCGGCAAGGTTCGCGACTATTACCAGACGATTCTTCGGGAGAGCCGCAAGCTTGCCAACTTAGTCGAGAACGTGCTTGATTTCGCGAAACTGGAGACTGGGCGTGTTCAGATCAGGTTGGAACACATCGACCTGGGGGAGCTCGCCGTTGAGGTTGCGCGCAACTGTGATGAGCAACTCCAGATCGAAGGCTTCAAACTGTCGCTGGAAATCGAACCAGGTCTGCCGCCGGTCAAAGGGGACCGCTCTGCGTTGTCACAAGCTCTCCGGAATCTGGTCGATAACGCCATGAAGTACTCTGCAGATACAAAGGAGATTGGAATTGCCGTACGGCGCGCCGGCGACGCGATAGCGGTCGAAATCACTGATAAGGGCATTGGGATCGACCCATCGGAACAACAGAAGGTTTTTGAGCAGTTCTATCGCGCAGGCGATCCAATGACCCAGAAGGTTCGTGGCGCGGGACTCGGTTTGGCACTGGTCCGGCATATTGTGGCCGCGCATCAGGGGCGCGTGGAACTGCGGAGTACTCCTGGACGAGGCTCCGTCTTCTCCGTTGTGCTTCCCACTCATGCCCCGCATACGAGTCCATCTTAAATTCGAAGGTGTATGGCGACGATACTCATCGTTGAAGACGAACCCGATATGGCTACCGGGTTGCGCGACAACCTGGAGTTCGAAGGCTACGAAGTAAGGATTGCGCGGGATGGTGAAGAAGCATTGGCGTCAGCCGCGGAATGGGCTCCTGACCTAATCTTGCTGGATTTAATGCTGCCGAGGCGAAATGGGCTGGATGTCTGCCGTGAACTGCGGCACCGAGGCATGAGGATCCCAATCATAATGCTGACCGCTCGAGGGCAGGAAACAGACAAGGTCGTTGGTCTCGAAATCGGCGCCGACGATTACGTCACGAAGCCGTTCAGCGTTCGGGAATTGATGGCGCGTGTTCACGTGCAACTGCGGCGTACCGCTTGCGAGAATGCCGCCGTCGAGCAGTTCCAATTCGGCGAGGTTGAGCTGGACTTTAAGCGGCAACACGCGGCGAGGGCCGGGCAGCGCCTCCATCTAACTGCCCGGGAATTTGACATCCTGAAGTATTTCGTACGACGCCGTGGGGAAACCATCAGCCGGGATGAGTTGCTTGACAAGGTCTGGGGGTTCCGTGCGTATCCTCTGAGTCGGACTGTCGATAACCATATAGCCAAGCTACGGCAAAAGATCGAGCGGTTACCGACAGAACCCGAGTACCTGATCACAGTCCACGGACTGGGTTATAAATTCCTGGGTTGATAATGCCGTCGGCTGTTTGATGGATCGTTCTATTCGGAAGTCCGTACTGCATTCTGCGAGAACGAGCTCCTGAACGGACCCAATCATACGGTTATCCCCCGAAAGTCGCGAAGGGTTTAGCCGCGTTGGACTTTGCCCGCGGAACAGCCGGGCATGCGGCTCAGGCCGCCACTGACACAAACCGCCGGCGCGTGATAGCGTGCATGGAACCTCCCGGAGTGTAACAATCCTACGCCTTACGCCTCGGAATGCCATTTGAGTCCTGCCATCAATGCCCGCATCGAGGGTCTCTCGTCCAAAGCAGCGGCCGAATTCTGAGACCATAGCGCGTCCAGCAGAAGGCTGGCATGTTCAATGGGAGTCAGTCCCATCGGGGTAAAAGTTAGACCTCCGTAGCTTGGGTTGCATCCGCGGAGGAAACGAAGCGGATGAAGCCAACCGACAAAGCCATCCATGGGATGGTGAGCGAGTCATCGGGCCGTAACGCGAGTGAACCCAGAAGTGGCCTCGTTAAAATTAATCCGAAGGCCGAGACCTCTATGGTCGGGCGAAGGCAGCATGGCATGACGCAGACTAACTGAAACGTCATGTCACTTCGGCGGGGTGGTAGGGACGGCACGGAGACAAGGACATGCTAAGCAACTGGAGAAACCGTCCTCGTCCCATCGAGAAATCGGTGGAGCAAGGTAGCTGGTATAACCGGCCAAACCGGGAAAGCGAGCGAAGGCGAGACGGTGACGGCTAGGCCCGTAGTAGCAGCGAAGCGGGTTAACGCCCGCGGAGCCAAGGGGCCTTGCTGTACATAGTGTCTGATTCAACAAGGAAGGCAGAGGTGAAATGACAAAGGCACCTATCAGTCTGCAGGACCTGAGAAGAAGACTATACGTCAAGGCGAAGGCTGAACCGTCTTGGCGCTTTTGGGGTTTGTATGTGCACGTTTGTAAACGAGAGACTCTTCGCGAAGCCTATCTGCAAGCCAAGGCGAATGATGGCGCTCCGGGCATTGACGGGGTGACGTTTGAGGCCGTGGAAGCAGGGGGTGCGGAGGCGTTTCTCGACCAGCTTCGCGAGGAGTTGGTGCAGCGGACATATCGACCGCAAGGGGCACGGAAGGTGGAAATACCGAAGGGTGGGGGCAAGAAGCGCCAGCTTTCGATTCCATCTATCCGGGAAAGAGTGGTCCAGGGGGCGTTAAAGCTGATCCTGGAACCGATCTTTGAGGCAGACTTTCAACCGGGATCGTTTGGATACCGGCCGAAGAAGTCAGCGCACACTGCCATCCAGCGCGTATCCAAGGCAATTCTGGAAGGCAAGACCTACGTGATCGATTTTGATTTGCGGTCCTACTTCGACATGGTGCGACATCATATCGTGCTGGAGAAGGTGGCGCGGCGAATCGATGACGACGCGGTTTTGTGGCTCCTGAAGTTGTTGCTGGACGCGTCGGGGAAGCAGGGAGTTCCGCAAGGCGGGGTGATTTCGCCGCTGCTCAGTAATCTGTACCTCAATGAGGTGGACCAGATGCTGGAACGGGCGAAAGCAGCGACCCGGCAGGAGCGGGGGCCGGCAGTCGAATACGCGAGATTCGCCGACGATCTGGTGATTCTGGTGGATTCGCAGCCGCGCCAGCAATGGCTACGGCAGGCGGTGGAGAAGCGGCTTCGGGAGGAGTTGGCCACACTGCAGGTGGAGGTGAATGAGGACAAGAGTCGCAAGGTGGACCTAGAGCAAGGCGAGAGTTTCGGATTTCTTGGATTTGAGTTCCGTCGTGTCCGGACTCACCGGGGGCGATGGATGCCGCTGTTATTGCCAAAAGGCAAGAAACGGACGGAATTGCTTGGCAAGCTCAAAGGGATCTTCCGGAACTCCCGATCCCAGCCGATCAGCGGGGTGATTGAAAAGATCAATCCGATTCTGCGAGGTTGGGTGCAATACTTTGCCATAGGCCACTCGAGTGTCTGTTTCTCATATATCCGCTACTGGGTAGAGAAGAAGATACGGCGCCATCTGGCCCGGGCGTGTCAGCGCCGAGGCCTCGGCTGGAAGCGATGGAGCAGGGAATGGTTGTACGGGGCGTTGGGACTCTTTTCGGAGTACCGTGTTTCGTATCGGCCGTCAAACTCGGCAGTCGCTCCGGTCTGATAGGTCTCATAAACTTTGATGTGAAGTGTGCAGGAGCGCGTAGTGCGGGAAATCCGCACGCTACGTGCGATGCGGCGGGGGCTGGAGACGGGTTTACGGTTGGGCTATTGTGGCACTCCCAGAGGAAACGGGGAGCAACAGATAGGCTTGACCTTCGGAACACCGCGCCAGTCCTCGACCCTACTCGGCGTTTCTTACGTGATGAACCAGTCCGTTGCAGCGCGCATGAAGTCTCCGCGTCCCAGATTCTCTGAACTACTCCCAACGGTTCCCAGCAAGGATGTGGTGCACGAATCTTGCCTGGACGCCAGCCAGCTGGGCGTTCCGGTTCCGCGCTGGCTGGGTTTGCCAACGGTACTGTATAATCTGCGCCAGAGGTGGCTGATATGAAGACGAGAACGATCTTGGCTATTGGGTTGCTGCTTGTTACGGCTGCGACCGCACCATCATTGGCCGCGAAGGAAGAAACCGTCACGCTGGAAATCAGCGGCATGACTTGAGGCGGCTGCGCAGCCACGGTGCGGTCTGCACTGGAAGAAGTGAAGGGTGTAAAGGAAGTTGACGTTTCTCTGGAAAAGAAAGAAGCGGTGGTGAAGTACGACCCAGATGTGGTCAAAGTTGAAGACCTGATCAAGGCGGTTAAAGAGGCGCGAGGGATGAACGCTTACGACGCAAAAGCGAAGAAAAAGTGAGGGTGCCTCAGCGGTTGCGTGAGTTGGCTCATGTGCGAAACGTAAACACCTTCGGCGAATCAGTTCAGTGTTCGTAGGATTCGCAGGCGCTCGAGCGTTTCAAACGCGAGGTTCGCGCTGCATCTCTTGAACCATCCGCATATTTGCACTATTTACGACATCGGCGTGGATGAGGCTCGGCCATTCCTCGTGATGGACAGAAGCGCTTTCGAGCGGCATCGGAACTTTCGTGACCTGAACCAACCGCACGGCCTGCCGCTACTTTGTTCGCGGCTCAGCCAACTGGTTCTGAGCTGGCGAGCCGAGGAAGCGCTGCCGGCATTTGGCCGGTCGAAGAAGCGGCTTATGAGCTTAGCCATCCATCGCCTGGCGCGTTTTTCAGTTGCGGTCACAATTCCAATCTATTCCCTTCGCCGCATCGCGCCTCTCAGCGCGTTCGTGAACCCGGGAACAACGCGAACAACGGGTCCTTCCTCAAATACTGGCTTAGGAGGTGTGCTTTCCCAAACGGTATCACTCGAATAAACGCCGACCCAATCCCAGACAACCGAAGACCTATCATGCTCGCCCATGGCCTTAGACAATAGGCGGCCTCGATCCCAATACTGCTGCACACGGGGATCAGCCAAACGCCTCATGCTGGCGGTAGAAGGCGCGACCCAATCGGTCGGGAGCACGGGTTCCCATACTACGAGGACCCGCAGCCTTTCGCCGCGGCTTTGCTCGATCACGTGCTGGATTGCAGAGGCCCCCTGCAGACACACGATTCAAGTCGGCGAGAGCAGCGCTATGACGCGCACCTCTCCCTGCGCATTAAAATCACGCCGGAGCTGGTCGAAATTGCTTTCGTTGACCGAGATTAGCGGTCGCTGACCTGGAGGGGCGGCGCTGCCACCGTAAAAATAATAGACCAGGCCGGCAAGAGCGAGCACGACAACAAGCACAACCAGCAGTCGAGTACGTCTCATATTCACCCCGCCAGAAGACCCGCGATTGCTTGCGGAAAGAAAACCGAAACGAACACGATGACGGCCGAGCACCAAAGCAGAGCCGTGCTAACCCGGCTCGGCCGGTAATTGCATTGCCTTGCGCGGTGAGCTTGATAAAAGCCGTAGGAAATGAGCAGCCCCGAGAGGACCAGGAGATAAGGCCGTATGGAGGACAAGAACGCAGAGCTACCGGCCGCGCCCGCGGCAGCCACGAAGGGGATAAGCGGCAAGCAGCAACTCGATGCTGCAACGACACTCGCGAGAGCGCCTGCGCTTGCCAACAGCGTTCTTCGACCGGTGACGGTCTCATTCACGCGTCAATTCCCCTTTCGCTCGACGTAATGCCCGCCGGATCATTTCTCGCGTAGGTGTCCCCTTGAGAACACCCGAATGGTCATAGGTACGGCAGCACATGGCGGAAGGGGCGGGTCTGCCGGCGCCTGGATCGACATCAGCTCTGTTTATGCGGATCGACGGAGAGCCTATGAACCCGTTCGCCCGCGCCATAGCCTCGTCTTTGATCTCCACCTCGGCAACATCTGCCGCTACCTGCTCGAGTCGAATCGCTTCCTGAAGCACAGCGCGAGCCGGGACGTAGTTGGGACAGTCGCCGACGTAGAGGAGTTCAATTATCATTCCGAGGCTTTCCTTACTTTGTCTGCTTCCAGTTGCGCCAAAACCGGACAACCGTCGTCCGCCGCGTGCGTCTGGAGCACGCGGTTGCACTTCCGCAGCGCGTCGGTGAGTTCGGAGTGCACTTGCTGAAGCGCAGCGGCCTTTTTCTCCACATTCGTGAGTTTGCGCCGGATGAGGTCGCGAACCTCGGGACACGCGTGAGCGGAATGGCTCCGCAGCAGCAGAAGATCCCTGATCTCGGTCAATGAGAAACCGAGTTCCTGCGCGTTACCGATGAACAGCAGATCCTCTATATCAGGCGCGCAGAAGACGCGGTAACCCCCGCTTGTTCGCGCCGGAGCTTGGACCAACCCGATGCGCTGATAGTATCGGATCGTATCTACGGTCAGGCCTGTCGCTTTCGCAACCTTTCCAATTTGAATACCATTCGACATGGCGCTCGACATTCCTAGCGTAAACCCTGGAGTATACTCCAGAGTCAATTGGCGCTTTAGCCGTTCATCAAGCGATCGTCGATGTCGACGGCTATTGATCGGCGTTTAGGTAGGATTGTGGCAAGAACGATGACAAAACCGTAGGATTGCGCCAGGAATCGTGACAAGAATTGTCAGCAGCTCTGGCAGACAGTCGTCGGCGACCGTTTAGAATCAATAGACG
>DATLVQ010000424.1:0-4313 GCA_035577325.1 Bryobacteraceae bacterium
AAGTTCTTCGTGACGCCGCAGAATGAAAACGCACGCGAAATCGCGTTGCTGCCGAACGAGATCCTCACCGAAATCGTGGTTCCGCACGAGGGATCGAAAAGCGCGACCTACGAAGTTCGCCAGAAGGAGGCGCTCGATTGGCCGCTGGCGGCCGCGTCGGTCTCGTTGAAAATGAAGGGCAGTACGGTTTCGTCGGCGCGCATTGTACTCGGTCACGTAGCCCCTACGCCGTGGGTGGCGACGCAGGCCGAGCAGGCGCTGGCGGGCAAAGCGGTGACTCCGGAATCCGCGGAAGAAGCCGCGAAGGCGGCGCTGGCGGACGCCAAACCGCTGAGCGGCAATGGCTACAAGGTCCAACTGGCGCGCGTGGCCGTGAAGCGGGCGCTGCTTGAAGCCGTCCGCGCGAGGGCATAGAAGGATTTAGGATGCCGCAACCATCAGGTGAGCGCGCCGGGTTGGCCAACGTGGGCCAGGACCGGTGCGCCAACCTGCGCTGGAAAGGCATGTTCATCGAAGCTGCCTGGGACCCCACGGTCCCCCACGGCAACGACCGCGCTTTCTGGTGCCAGCACACATACAATTGCCTTGGGCCCGACAGCAAGTTGGTGGACGATTACGAGTGCAATCCGGCACGAAAGTGCTACGAAGCGCTTTAGACTGAACGAGGCTGCGACTAATTTACCTCTGAAGGCATCGAAGAGGTGTATACTTTTGTGTAGGAGGCTCGGGATGAAAAGAATTTTGTGGACACTGGTGGCGTTGTCCCTGGCTGCCTGTCTGAGTTTTGCGGCAAGTCTTCCTTCCAATAACATTTACGGCGATTATGTGGAAGCACGTACGGCCGATGTCTACACCGGGCCGTGCTTCGCCAACTCCGAAGTCGGTCTAACCGGCGAGCTGGCCGTGTTTGGCTGGAGAGTGACCAAGGGGTCCTGGTCGGGCGTGGATCTGGACGGCCTCGGCGTCGTCGGCGTGGTGCGAGCTTCGTCCACGCTGGGCGATGTCTATCACACGGCATATCCGGTAAAGTCTGTGCTCATAGTGGATGAGCGGGCCAATGCCGAGCAGCGCCTGGCACTGCAAAGCTTCGCCAAGCGCATGGGCGGCGACCTGTTGCAGGATGTAGTCCGCGTCGAGTACCGGCCGATCGAGCTGAGCTTCGCCAATGGCGACCTGCACAGCATGAAGGCCACGCTGACCGCCGGCAATCTGGCCAAAATTCAGACTCGAGCCATGAACGAGGGCGACCATATCTGCCGTAACGAAGAAGTTTGGTACCGGCCGCTGACGAAAGTCGAGCACGCGATGCCCGCATTCGCGATCGCTCACACTTTCCAGGGGCAGGGCCTGGGCGAAACTTGGAGCAGCCCCGACAAGCGCAGCGCTTTCGTCGGCAGCTTCATGACGCCGTCTGAATAAAAAACAAAAAAATCTGCCTGCCTGTTCCTTCTCAACCCGGCGAGGTCCAAACTCGCCGGGTTTCATTTTTTCTGGAAAGTCCCCCCGCCGCGCTCAATACGGATCCACTGCCCGGTCGATATAGATCCACACCACTCTCGCAAACCGCACCACAAACGGCACAAACGGGAGATATGCCACGAAAGCGCCGGCGACGGCCGCGCCGAACGACCAGCCTGCCAGCCGCCACAAAATCACGACCAGCGCGAGCACGGGCGGTATCGAGAGGCCGTAGCTGACGTACATGGCTCCGATGAAGTAGCCCTGTTCGCGGTCAAACTTCATGTGACAGACAGGACAGCTCTCGTACATTGAGAGCCAGCCGCGAATGGTGAACGGGCGAAACATGCGCCCCTGACGACAACGCGGGCAGATCTGACGCAGAATTCCTTCCACAGCTGACATCCCCTTCATGATAGTCCTCGGGCCGCCATATACTGAGTTACTGATGACTTCTATCTGGCGTGTGCTCGCTCTCCTGGCGGCTTCTGCGGCATTGTTCGCTCAAGCGCCCGGCGCTCCCTATTTGCAAGGCCACTCCTTTCACGGCGAATCGTTTGATAGCGGTCCGCGACAGAAGCCGTGGGAAATCGCGGGCATCGGCGAGGCGCATTTCCCGATCACTACCAAGAATCCGGAAACGCAGAAATGGTTCGATCAGGGCAACGCGCTGCTGCACTCGTTCTGGTATTACGAAGCCGAGCGGGCGTTTCGCTGGTGCCTGAAGCTGGAACCCGACAACGCCATGGCGTACTGGGGGCTCGCGCGTTCGGCGGAGGGAAACGACCGGTCGGCGGACTTTATCCGCGAAGCCCTGAGGCGGAAGGATGGCGTGAGCGAGCGCGAGCGGCTGTATATCGACGCGTCGGCCGCATATCTGCTGCCCGATCCGTTACGCGATAAGGATGGCGCGCCGAATTACGAAGAGCGCAACCGCCGGTACAAGAAAGTTCTCGAGACCCTCTGCGTACGGTATCCGGACGATATGGAGGCGCGATCGTTACTGGCGCTGGCCAACATGGGGGCGGACCGCTACGGAACCGAGCTGATGCTGCGGGAAATTCTGGCGCGCGAGCCCAACCATCCCGGCGCGCATCATTATCGCATCCACAACTGGGATTACAACGAACCGGAACAGGCGCTGGAAAGCTGCCGCCGCTATACGGAGCTTGTGCCGGGCATTGGACACGCGCAGCATATGCCGGGCCACATCTACAGCATTGTGGGCATGTGGCATGAAGCGGCCATCTCGATGGATGCCGCGACGCGCGTTGAGAAGCGTTACATGAAAGAGAGCCTGACGTTTCCGTTCAACAACTGGAACTACGGGCATAATCTGAATTATCTGGGCTACATCCAGGAACAGCTCGGTATGCCGCGCGCGGCCATCTTCGGGGCGCGTCAGCTCATCGATGCGCCGCTCGACCCGAAGCATAACGGCGATGAGGTGTATTCGGCGCACTCGGTTGGCATCCGCGCGCTGGCGCGAGTACTGATGAAATACGAGCGCTGGGATGAACTGCTCGATCCGAAGACGATTCCGTGGCGCGACGTTTTTCTCGACAAGATCAACAAGGCATATTTCCATGCCCGCGCGTATCTGGGTAAGGGCGACTTGCAAGAAGCAGGAAAGAGCATCGCGGCACATGCGGAGCTGAAGAAAGAATTGGAGAAGAACAAGGACGAGACGGATTACTACGAGATTCAGTCGCAGGAACTGAAGGGGCGTTATGCTCTAGCCCGCGGCGAGACTATCGAGGGTTTGGGATTGTTGGCCGAGGCCGCGAAGCGCGAGTTCGACATGCAAAAGGGATACGCCGATCCGCCGTTCTATCCGCAGGCTCTTTACAACAGCTTGGGCGAGGCCTATCTGGACGCAAAAGCTCCGGGCCTGGCCGCGCAGGCGTTTGAGAAGGCGCTCGACCTGACGCACAACGATCTGTTCGCGCTCTCAGGGCTGGTGCGTTCGCGGGCGGCGCTCGGCGAGAAGGCGAAGGCCACGGACGCCATGGCCCGGCTGTTGTTTGTGGCTTCGGATGCAGATGCCGATTTGCGCATTATTCAACTGGCTAAGGCAACGGGCATCACGGCAGCGCCGCGCGACTCGTCACCCGCGCCGCAACGAAATTACGCACTGACTTCGCTCGAACGCTTCGGGCCGAACCGCTGGGAGCCATACGACGCCCCTAAACTCGATGTGCGCGATGCCGCGGGCAAGCGCGTCAGCCTGGAGGACTATCGCGGCAAGAACGTGCTGCTGGTGTTTTATCTGGGTAAAGAGTGCCCGCACTGCATGCGGCAGCTGCACGAAATTGGCGCGAAGAAAAGCGAGTGGGCCCGGCTCAACACGGTGGTGCTGGCGGTAAGCAGCGCATCACCGGCGCAGAATGCCGCGGCCATCAAAGAGTTCGGCGATCTCCCGGTACGTGTTCTCTCCGATGACAAATTCGATAACGCGCGCCGCTTCCATTCGTACGACGATTTCGAAGACATCGAGCTGCACTCGACCATCCTGATCGACGCGAAGGGCCGCGTGGGTTGGGCGCGGATGGGCGGCGATCCGTTTATGGATATGGCGTTCCTGATCAAGCAGCTCGAGCGGATGGAGGAAAGCAGCAATCAGAAGGCGGAAGACAAGAATGAGAAGATTTCGGATGCGCCTCGCGCGGCACTCTGACTCCTGAATTCTGCCTTACGCAGGCTCCGGGTGAACCCACGGCGCGCGGTAGGGTCGGCGCAGCAACTGGTTGGCTTCTTCGTCGCCGGCGATGCGCTGTTTCTCCGCGTCCCAGGTGAGCGTGCGGCCGGTCTGCAGCGCCAGGTTGGCCAGGATGCAACTGGTGGTCGAGATGTAG
>DATLVQ010000425.1:0-7138 GCA_035577325.1 Bryobacteraceae bacterium
GGCGTCAATGACGGCGCTGTGCTCTCGGCCATCCGGTCCGCCCTCGCATGAAAGGGACGACGCCGGCTGGAGTTTCCACCGAACAGGAGGCTTCCCGATGGGTGCGATCCATGTTCGGCCGCATTGCCCCGCGCTATGATCTCGCCAACCACGTCCTCTCTCTCAACCTCGACCGCCGCTGGCGGGCAAAAACCGTAGATCGCGTCACCGAAATCCTGCAACGCCCAAACGTTCGCGCGCTGGATCTCTGCTGCGGCACAGGCGACCTGCTGATCGCGCTCCAATCGAAATCCGCCTACCGTCTGATGGGCAGCGACTTCTGCCATCCCATGCTAACCGCCGCGCGCGAAAAACTTACTCGCCGCCGCTGGACCAGTCCGCTCTTCGAAGCCGACGCGCTTAATCTGCCGCTACCCGATAATTCGCTTGACCTGGTCACCGTCGCCTTCGGATTCCGCAACCTCGCCGATTATCAGGCCGGACTCGCCGAGATGCATCGTGTCCTGAGGCCCGCGGGCGTGGCCGCAATTCTCGAATTCTCACAGCCCTGCGGCGCGGTATTCAGCAAACTCTACGGATTTTATTCGCGCAAAGTGCTCCCTTGGATCGGCGGCGCTCTCTCCGGCTCGCGCGACGCTTACAATTACCTGCCTGCGTCCATCCAAGAATTCCCCTCGGCTGAAGACCTGGCCTCACGCATGCGCGCCGTCGGATTTCGCGCCGTGCAATTTATCCGCATGACCGGCGGCACGGTCGCCCTTCATCTCGGGACAAAGTAAACGCGCCCATATACTGGAAACATGGCTCACCGCATTACGCTCATTCCCGGCGATGGCATCGGACCCGAGGTAGCCGAGGCCACGGTGCGCGTCGTCGATGCTACGGGAGTCGCCGTGGAATGGGAGTGCGTCGATGCTGGAGAAAAAGCGCTCGCCGAAACCGGAGAACTACTGCCCGAAGGCGTATATCAGTCGCTCGCGCGAACGCATGTCGGCCTGAAGGGTCCCACCGCCACGCCCATCGGCGGCGGCCACAAGAGCATTAACGTTACGCTGCGGAAAAAGCTCGATCTCTACACCAACTTCCGCCCCGTGCGCATGCTACCCGGCTTGAAGACGCGATTTCAAGGCGTGCCCATCGACATGATCATCTTCCGCGAAAATACCGAAGACCTCTACTCCGGGCTCGAGCACGAAGTGGTTACGGGTGTCATCGAGAGTCTCAAGATCATCACGCGCACTGCTTCCCTGCGCATTGCGCGCGCCACATTTCAATATGTCCGCCGCGAAGGCCGCAAGAAAGTCACAGCGGTCCACAAAGCCAACATCATGAAGATGAGCGACGGTCTGTTTCTAACATGCTGCCGCGAAGTCGCCGCCGATTTTCCCGAAATCAAGTACGAAGAGCTGATCGTCGACAACGCGTGCATGCAGCTTGTCATGCGTCCGGAAACATTCGACGTGCTGCTGCTGCCGAATCTCTACGGTGACATCGTCTCCGATCTAGCCGCGGGGTTAGTCGGCGGCCTAGGTGTCGTGCCTGGCGCGAATCTCGGCGAACATGACGCCGTCTTTGAAGCCGTCCACGGCACCGCCCCCGACATCGCCGGTAAAGGGAAAGCTAACCCCACCGCCCTCATGCAATCCGCCGCCCTGATGCTGGCGCACCTAGGCGAGCGCGACGCTGCGCAACGGCTGCAAAGATCTATTGAGGGCGTTTACTCTGAGGGCAAACACCTGACAGGCGATTTGGGCGGCACGGCGACGACTTCCGATTTCACCGCCGCGATCATTGACCGCATGGGCTGAAAGCGCTCGTGTACGCCGCTGTGCACAGACGGCATGGGCCATCGTGCTCGGATGCCGTTACAGCCCCTTTTTCGCCAGAAACGCTGCCAGATCCACCACGCGGCACGAATAGCCCCATTCGTTGTCATACCACGACAGCACGTGCACCAGATCGCCTTCCAGCACCTTCGTCATTTCACCATCCACGATTGAGCTGTTGGAGTTATGCAGCATGTCGGTCGAAACCACCGGATCTTCCGTGTAGGCAAGAATCCCCTTCATAGCGCCTTCCGCCGCGGCCTTCAATGCAGCATTGACTTCTTGGGCGGTTGTCGGATTCTCGGTCACCGCCACCAGATCCACCACCGATACATCCGGTGTCGGCACACGCATGGAGTAACCGTCGAGCTTTCCCTTGAGCTGCGGCATCACCAGGCCGATCGCCTTGGCCGCGCCCGTCGTCGTCGGGATCATGTTGATCGCCGCAGCACGCGCGCGCCGCAGATCCTTATGCGGAAAATCGAGCACCTTCTGGTCGTTGGTGTAGCTGTGAATCGTGGTCATCGACCCCTTCTTGATGCCGAACTTGTCGTGCAGAACTTTCACCACCGGCGCCAGGCAATTGGTGGTGCACGATGCGTTCGAGATGATGTTGTGCTTCTGGGGGTCGTATACATTGTCGTTCACGCCGAGCACCACCGTGATGTCCTCGTTTTTCGCCGGCGCCGAGATAATCACTTTCTTGACCGGCCCGCGCAAGTGCTTGCACGCATCCTTCGCGTCGGTGAAAAAGCCCGTAGATTCCACCACGATTTGCGCGCCCACCGACGCCCAATTCAATTCGCCGGGATCTTTCGTGGCAAAAACCTTAATGCGTCTATCGCCTACGCGGATGGCATCCGCTTCCGCCGTCACCGTCTCAGGCAGCATCCCGAGAACGGAATCGTACTTCAAAAGATAAGCCAGCGTTTTCGTATCGGTGATATCGTTCACCGCCACGAATTCGACGTTAGGATTATGCAAACCCGCCCGGACTACATTGCGGCCAATGCGCCCGAAACCATTGATACCAACTTTCACTGCCATTTTCTGGATTGTCTCCTCAGGATTTAGGGGTTAAGTTTCAGGATAGCAAACGCCGGGCCCGGGTTCGGCGGGCAGACACGCCTCGCAGAACTCTTGAAGCCTCACAAACGCTCCGCGCTGCCCCGTGCCAGGCGCGCTCCACCCCGTGTTGCCACGCGTTCAACCCAAAAGCTGCTACCGTAACAACTATCGGGAGGAATCTAAGTGAATTTGTCCAGGCAGTCTCTCTGCGCGCTGGCTGCGCTGCTGATTTTACCGGCCGCCCTCTCCGCGGCGCCGGCCACCACCGATGCAAGTGGCTTCTCCGTCCCCATCACCTACTACAAGCTCCCTAACGGATTGCGCGTCATTCTCTCGCCGGATTCCACCGCGCCAACCGTCGTCACCGCCATCTACTATCGCATCGGATTCCGCGTCGAGCCCAAAGATCGGACTGGTTTCGCCCATCTTTTCGAGCACATGATGTTCCAGGGATCGCAAAACCTCGGCAAGATGGAGTTCATCCGCCTAGTGCAGCAAAACGGCGGCATCCTCAACGGCTCTACGCGTTTCGATTTCACGAATTATTTCGAGCTGCTGCCCTCGAACAAGCTCGAAACCGCGCTCTGGGCCGAGGCGGACCGCATGAAGGGGCTCGCCATCACCGATGACAATCTGAAAAATCAACAGGGAGTCGTGAGTAACGAGGTGAAGGTGAATGTCCTCAACCGCCCCTACGGAGGGTTTCCCTGGCTGTGGATGCCGCAATACGCCAATACCAACTGGTATAACGCGCACAATTTCTACGGCGATTTGAAAGACATCGAAGCCGCCAAAATCGACGAGGTGCAGGCGTTTTTCAAGACTTACTACGCGCCCAATAACGCGGCTCTCTCCATCGTGGGCGATTTCGAGCCGGAGCAGGCCAAAGCCATGGTGGCGAAGTATTTCGGCTCGATCCCGCCGTCGAAACTGCCGCCCACTCCCGATCTGGCCGAGCCCAGTCAGGAAAAAGAGCGTAGCGCTTCAAGAAAAGACGCGCTCGCCAATCGCCCCGCCCTGGCGTTTGCCTATCACATGCCGCCCAGAAATTCGCCTGAGTATTACGCCATGGGCCTGCTCGATCAGATGTTGATTCAGGGCGACGACAGCCTGCTTTACCAGGAACTGGTCAAGAAACGCGGCTTCGCCGGAGAAATTTCGGGTGGTATCAATGGAGACCTGGGCGATATGTTCGATTACTCCGGCCCCATGCTCTGGACCACTTCGCTCATTCACGATGCGACGGCGAAGCCGGAGCAGATTCTTTCCGCCACCGACTCGGTGCTTCAGGAACTCGTCTCCAAGCCCGTCGATCGAAAATTACTCGATCGCAGCGTCACCAAGATGCGGTCGTATCTCTACGACTCCATGACCCAGTTCGGCGGTTTCGGCCGCGCCAATCTGATGGCCTGCTTCGCGCTGTTCGACGATGATCCGGCCAAGATCAACTCACTCGATAGCAACTTCAGGAAAGTAACGCCGGAGCTGATTCAGCGAACCGCGCGCACATATTTGAAACCTGCCAATCGAACCGTGCTGATCATCGAGCCGGGCGCGGCCGAGTCCGGCGCCGCCAAGCCCGCGCCGGCCGCATCGGAGGAGCAGAAATGAGAACCGTGATCGCCGCATCCATCCTCTGCGTTGCTTCTTTGGCCGCGCTGGCAGCGGTCAAAGACAACCCGCCGCAGAGCCCGCCGCCCAAGCCCTTTCATCTGCCCGCCACCGACGATATCTCGCTGCCCAACGGCATGAAGGTGACCATCGTCCCCTATGGCATGGTTCCAAAGGTCGCGATTCGCGCGTTCGTCAGTGCCGGTGCGGCTAACGAGGCCGCCGGTCAGGTCTGGTTGTCGCGACTGAATGCTTCCATGATGAAGGAAGGCACCGCCGCCCGCTCCGCCGAGCAGGTGGCGCGCGAAGCAGCCGACATGGGCGGCCAGCTTGAAATCAACGCCGGCCCGGAATTTACGTCCGTCGGCGGTGTTGTTCTCTCCGATTTCGGCGCGAAGTTCATCGCGCTGCTTGCCGATGTGCTCCAGCATCCATCATTACCCGCGTCCGAAATCGAGCGCTTGAAGGCCGACCTCGGCCGCGAGCTGGCCGTCGATAAGACGGAGCCAAATGCCCTCGCCCGGGAGCGGTTCATGCAGGTTCTATTTCCTGACCATCCATATGGCCGTGTTTTCCCATCCGAAAAAGAGCTGCAGGCGTACACCGTGCAAGATGTGCAGTCGTTTTACAGGAAGAACTTCTGCGCGGCCGGAACGCATCTATACGTCGCGGGCAAGCTCGATCCCGGTCTCCGCCATGCCATTCAGGACGCCTTCGCCGATTGGGCCAAAGGATCCGCGCTCGCCGAACTGCCGGCGAATCCTGTGAAAGCGCGATCGCTTCATGTGATCGACCGTCCCGGGGCCGCGCAGTCCACTTTATATATGGGCCTCCCGGTTCCCGGCCCAACGAACTCCGACTACATCGTGCTCGACGTATTGAATTCGTTGCTCGGTGGATCGTTTGCTTCGCGCATCACCAGTAACATTCGCGAGCAGAAAGGCTACACCTACTCGCCGTTCAGCCAGATCGGCACGCGGCATCATCTGGCATTCTGGCTACAGGTGGCGGACGTCACCACCAACGTGACCGGACCGTCGTTGAAAGAGATCTTCGGTGAAATCGACCGCCTCCGTAAAGAACCGCCGCCGGAGGAGGAGTTGAAGGGCATCCAGAATTATCTGGCCGGCCTGTTCATTCTGAGAAACACCATCAGTCCGGACGCCGTCATCGGCCAGCTGCATTTTGTGGATTCCCAGGGAATGGACCGCTCCTTCCTCTCCACGTACACGCAGAAAGTCATGGCGGTCACACCGCAGCAGATTCAGAGCGCGGCCGAGAGCTATCTCGTGCCGGGGAAGATGACGGTCGTCGTGGTGGGTGACAAGGCGAAAATTGCCGATCAGCTGAAGCCCTACGAGACGGAAACGCCATAGTCATTTTGCCGTTTGCTGATCCGCCGCCACCGCGGATAGAAATACCTTGCGCAGATAATCCGTTTCGCGGTCCGTCTGCACGGATTTGATGGCGCGAAATTTCGCGAGCGTTCGCTCCGCGTCATCGCGCCTGCCCGCGCGCTGGTAGAGATTCCCCAGGCGGTACCAGCCCTGGGCGAATTCAGGATCGATCCTGCCTACCAGGGTCTCCAGGTCCGCAATCGCGGCGGCTTCGTCCCCCAGTTCCTGGTGCACCTTGCTCTGCGTGAAGTAGCAGAATGCGCAGCCCGGAATGCCGTGGTTGGCCGTGTCCAGGTCTCGTAGCATAGCGGCGTAATCCTTCGAGTTCAGCTTCAGCAAGGACGCCGCGTGCAAGTAATAAAGATACGGAGGCGCCCCAGGCCGGCCGAGCGCCGCCGCCGTCTCACGCGCGCAATTCTCGTTTTCGCCGTTCATGTAAAACGCCACTACCAACAGCAGGCGCGCCGGACTGAAATTCGGGTCCTGCGCCAGAATCTTCCGGCACGTAGCCACGGCCCTCGGCGGATCGTCTCCGAAAACTTGCGCCAGCGCCAGACCGAGCGCTACATAAATGGAATCCGGATGATACTTCGCCGTGGCCTCGAGCGTCGCGACCGCCTTTGCATACAATTGCCGCCGCAGAAAGAAAAGACCGAGATCCAGCCCGTAGTTCTCCTGCTCCGGTGCGCCATTGAACGCCGCTGAGAGGCTTCGCTCGGCTTGTTCAGTCTGGCCCACCGCGTCCTGGATTTTGCCGCGCAGATAATCGCGTGCCAGCTGTTGCGATTTTGGAATCGCGTCGAGACCGTCGAGCGCCCCTTGCGCCTCCGTGTACCGCCGCATTGCAAACTCCGCCAGCGCCAGGTTGTAATGGGCTTCGAAATTATGCGGATAATCCCTTGCGCACCGGCCGAACACTTCAGCCGCCGGCGCATAATACTCGCGCTCGGCTAACTTGGCGCCGGCCTCCAGCAATACATCCAACTCGACGTGTGGCCGCGCCAGCATCTCCGCGAGCGCCCGCTGCGCCTGCTCCGTTTGCCCCGCCGCGGTGGCGCGTTCGAGTGCCGCCGCCAGCGCTCGATTCGTTGGCTGCTCGGCACGGCCCGGAATGCTGACCCCCACTACGAGAGCGGCTATATGAAGTGCGTTCCTCACGGCTTTGCGCACGAGCATAGCAAATCGCTTGGCGAGGCCGACAGGAGCGTAGAGAAGTAGTCGGTCTTCGAACCTGTA
>DATLVQ010000426.1:0-4873 GCA_035577325.1 Bryobacteraceae bacterium
GCCAAACAGGTAATCCTCTACGTTGGCGGCGGCGTGCGTGGGCCGAGTCGGTTTGATGAGGACCAAGCTGCGAGTGGGGTTGTTGATGTCGACCACGCGCATTGCATATTTATAGTTCGACTCGCTGTCCTGTGGTGAAAATTGGCCTTCGGCGTTGGGAGGTTGCAGCTTGAAAATGACGTGGTTCGCATGACAAATCACGCAAGCCTTTCCGTCGGCGCCGGAAGCGGTCAGAATAGGCTCCACTTTGGCCACGAAGTAATCGAAGTCCAGGATATGCACCAACATCCTCGAAATGAAGTATCCGATATCGCAAGAAGGCCAGAAGCAATTCGTTGCGCTCACCAATGTTGTTATTTTCGTAAACGAGAGCGCCCCTGGGTTTCAGGGCTTGCTGGCGGTTGGTATCGTCAGAGTCAAGGCGACGCAGTTACAGCGACGCACGGTCAGATCTCATTTCTCGTCTCGCGACCTAACTGGCGCCTAACTGACGCTCGCCGCCTTGATATGCGCCTGTTTCTTGGCTGCTACGGAAACGGTCCAAACAGCGCACCAGTTTCGCCTGAGTCTGTGAAGACCTGTCCGGTGCGGAGGCGCTTGCGCGCACCAGCCTTTATCGATACGGAACGGAACTGCGCCGAAAACCGCTCTACCACCGAAAACCAAACGACACCGGAATGTAATCGGTGTGCCGCTCGTTGCCCATGAAGATTCGATTGTAGCGTGCCTCGGCATAAAACTTACCATGCCACTTCGTGCCGAGTGCGATACCTGCTCCGATGTTAACACCGGGTTTATTTACTGAATAAGATGCCAGGATCTGTGTGGTGGGTACAGCCGCTGGATAGAATCCGAAGAATGGATCGAAGCCAACAACACTAGCAACGGACGGTTGCGTAAATTCCTGGTAACGATGGTAAATTCCTCCTCCACCGATGACATACATGTCAAAATGCCCGTGCGGAGTCAGATGGATTACCGGATCCAGTGTAGCGGAAAATACATGAAGGTCACCGCCGGGCACTCCGATATTGCTCAACGTCGCTGAATTAATTCCGAATGAGTTGTATCCGAGATCGATCATCGCGCCGACGTAGGGCCCGAACTTTATCCCGCCACCTGCTTGGATGTTCCACCCCTCATCTAGATGCCGTCCCGTAGTTCCCACTGGCTGGGTAAAACCGCCCCCAATATTGAATGAGAATCTTGAGCCTTCCTGGGCGCTCATTGAACCGACAAGAAATAGGCCGATACAAGATACCAAAGCAATGGTTTTCATAGATCCTCCCTCAAGCGAAGCCTGCAACTCGTGGGCCGTCTTAAATTATCAATGAACATCTTCATACAACTACGCCTGTGCGTATGCCTGTACAAAAATGACCCAATATCTTATGCGAAAAACACTTGAGCTAGAGTGACTTCTAATTTTTGGAATATGAGATGCAGAGTTTGGTAGTGATGATGATGATCGAACGACTCTCTGTGTGTTTCCTCTCACTAACCACTCTTGGCCTTGCAGGACTGAGTGCTCAGACTCTCATACAGGCGTCGGACGCCGACGGCGTTGTCCGCCTGTTGCCCGGCGACGCTTCTGTTCTCGAATCCCGGGAGGTACGCAAAGACCTGCCATGTACGGTGACCCCTGTCAAACCGGCCTTGGCATTCGATCTTCGCTTTCGTGCGGGTTACGAAGTCGGAATTCCTCTTAAGGAACTAGCCGGGTCAGAAGGTTTGCTAACCATGGTCTTTCGAGTTACTCCGGATGAACGCAAAGAAGATGCTGTGTACCTATCTCAGCATCTGAGCGTTCCGGCGATAGAGGAGGATGCGAAGGGGAGCGCCTACCTTAATGGCGTTTTCGAACTGGGTGAGGGTCGATATCATGTGGACTTTCTGATGCGTGACCGCGGCGAGCGAGTATGCTCGTCCTACTGGGAGATTGAAGCCAGGCTTGCCCCTAAAGACAAGCAGCTGGTGCTTACCCTGGCTCCTGACAGCGTCGCGGCAGTCGATCAGAGAGCATTCAGGGAAGAGCCGGCGGCCGAGAGCGCGGCGGATGGCAGGCCACTCAATGTAAAGGTCCTCGTCAACCTCGCTCCGCAGAACTCCAGCTCCGCAATGCTGCAACCTTTCGATACGGATGCGTTGGCATCCACTCTCCGCCTTATCGCTCGGGAGCCAAAAATCAGGAAGTTCTCTGTCGTCGCCTTTAACCTGCAACAAGAGCGTGTGGTCTTCAGGCAGGAGAACACGGATCAGATCGACTTCCCGGCGCTGGGCGAAGCATTGAAACCGGGTAGTTTGGGTACGGTTAATGTCAACCAGTTGAGCCAGAAGAATGGTGAAGCACAGTTCCTCGCCGAATTGCTCGGCAAAGAAATGAATGACTCTGCGTATCATCCGGACGCCGTAATCATCGCAGGCCTTAAGTCGACTCTCGATCAAAGTGTGCCTGAAAATTACTTGAACCAATTGAACGATGTGGACTATCCCGTCTTCTATATGAATGTTAGCCTCGACCCCCAAACCAATCCCTGGCGCGACGTAATTGGCCGCGCCGTCAAGCGCTTGAAGGGGTATGAGTACACCATTTCGCGGCCCCGCGACCTCTGGTACGCCTGGACAGAAATCATGTCTCGAATGGCCAAGGGACGGGTGGAGAAGTCAAAGTCTGCCGCGTTGCGCTAAGTGTGCACGGTAAGATTTGTGTTTCGAGCGCCTATGCAATGTCATGCTCTTGGCGTCCTTGCCCGCGGGGTGAGAGCGCTGCGTCTCGAGCACCTGCGGAATAGTGTTCAACAAAGCGGCTGACCACGCCCGATTATGCTGTTTTACGCATGGGCCCCCATGGTCGCGGCATTCGTTCGAATCCACGTTTGCCTGCGAGCGCCGGCCGTCAGATCACGCCGCGGCGTAGCGCCTTGCTCACTGCTTCGGATTTCGAATGCACGTGCAGCTTTTCGTAAATCTTGCGCACGTAGTTGCGGACGGTGTTTACGCTTACGTGCATCCGATCGGCAGCCGACTGGTAGCTGTAACCCTCGGCCAACAGCGTCAGCAACCGCTGCTCCTGCGCCGTTAACTCCGCCGCCGGCTGTGCCGAATCAGCTCTCTGAAATAAGCCCACGATCTGGCGGGCGATTTCCGGCGAAAGGGGCGACCCACCCGCCTGCGCGGACCGGATGGCGTCGAGCAGCTTCGCTGGTGGCGTGCTCTTGAGCAGGTATCCGTGAGCGCCGTTGCAGATGGAGGTAAAGACGCGGGCGCGATCGGAAAACACCGTCAGCATCAGAATTTCTACGGCCGGACAGGTACGGCAAATCAGCTCGATAGCCTGGTCACCCTCCATCCCGGGCAGTTGAATATCGAGCAACAGAACATCGGGACGCGTGTCCGCCAGAGCCGGCAGTGCCTCTTCCACTGAACCGAAGGCTCCCGCACAAGTGAAGCCCTCCGCCCCGTCGATGATCCGGCGCAGCCCATCCACGAGTGCGCGATCGTCATCGATAATGGCTACTCGTATGGAATCGGCGCCGGGCATTCTGCCATACCATCACTTTCGCGAGCCCGTGGGCAAGCGCATGATCATGTTTTTCGCGAGGCGAGAGGAAAATTGAGCGTGGCTCGCGTACCGCCCTCCGGGCCAGCGTTAATGCGAAATTCACCGCCCAGCCGGACGGACCTGCCGCGCATGCTGACCATTCCCAAACCCTCGCCGCCGTTCGACGGCACTCCGCAGCCGTCATCGTGAATCTCTCCCTGCACTTCACCGCCCTCTACGGTGATCCTGAGCGTCACGTTCCGCGCGTGCGAGTGCCGGGCGATATTGTGGATGGCCTCTTTGAATATAAGGTAGAGCTGCCGCCGCTGGTCGGGCGACAGATGCTGGTGCAGCGCCGCGGAAGGTCCCTCGCAGGTCCAGGCGATGCCGCGTGGTTCCAGTACATCGGAGCCGAACGCCCGCAGCCGCGCCACGACATCTCCCAGATTATCCCGGCGCGGATCGATCGACCAGACGATATCACTCATGCCGTCGACAAGCGCCCGAGACGATTCCGCTATTTCCGTCAGCATCCGCTGAGACTCATCATCCGCCACGCCTGCGCAACTTTTGATCACTTCACTCATCACCGCGATGCGGGACAGGCTGGCGCCAATGTCATCGTGGAGGTCGGTCGCGATTCGCGAGCGCACGCGCTCGAGCGCCAATTGCCGTTCCAGGCGCAGTCGGTGGCCGAGGTAAGCCAGCCCAGTCACGGCCACAGCGATGCCCGCCAGAAACCACCACCGGCGCCAGGGCGGCGCCGAGATGGTGAAGCCGAACGAAGCGGGCTCAGGTCCTGCGATTCCGTCGGCGTTAATGGCTCGTACCAGAAAGCGATAACGGCCGGGCGCCAGGTTCGAGAAATGGACGGTGGAATCGGGAGAAGGATCGCTCCAGTCCCCGGCGGCGCCCAGCAGGCGGAATTGATAGCGGAGCTGTTCCGGGGCCTGAAAGGCAACCGCCGAGAAGTCGATCTGGGCCGAGTTACGATTCCAGGGCGATTCGACAGACTGGACATTCAAGTCCCCAAGATCGGAAATCGGATGCTGCGTACCGGCGATCCGGATGGCAGTAATTCTGGCCTGAAGCGGTTGCTGCCGCACGTTGGCTGTCGGCCGCAGACGCGAGAGGCCCTGCTTGGAGAGAAACCAGAGATCCCCGTTGCGATCGCTCAGAGCCGCCCGAATATCGCCTTGGGTAAGACCATCGGCACTCGAGTAATGCGTGATGCGATCCAGCATAGGATCGATCTGATCCACTCCTCTCGCGGTCCCGGCGTAAATGCGTCCGTAGTGGTCTTCAGTCAGACACCACACCTCGTTGCTCGAA
>DATLVQ010000427.1:0-3124 GCA_035577325.1 Bryobacteraceae bacterium
ATTATGGACCCGACATTCAACACGTTCGTTGCAGGCGGGACAAAAGAATTCCTATTCGTGGAATGTGATACTTGCACCGTACCTTCGGGCCACGTAGATGGAATTCCCGGGATAAACGATAGCGCAAGTGGATTCCCCGCCGGAACGACTTTCGAGACCCATGGCGCCGCAGATGGCCTGGCTACTGAACTGACCAAACTGGGGACAAAGTATAGTGGCCTCGTGATCGGATCGGATTTCGGCGGCATGCTGACACAAGCCGAATTGGACATCCTGAACGCCGACCAGTCTGGCATCTTCAATTTTTTGAACGCAGGCGGCGGACTGTACGGTATGTCCGAGGGAAGTGGCTGCTGCGCTTTGACAACCACCAACCGTTGGGGCTTTTTACCTTTTGTGACCACCGTAGATCCAAACGACCAGGGGGAAGTAGGCTTTACTGTGACTCCATTCGGAGCGAGTCTCGGACTGACGGATGCGGATGTCAATGGGAACGCATCCCACAGCGTTTTCACCGACAAGTTCGGTCTCAATATCGTGGATACGGACCCTGGGGGGGAAATTCTTTCTCTGGCCGGCAGAGGCCAGGTCTCGACGGGAGGCGTCGTACCCGAACCCGGCAGCGTGTTCCTATTGGGGACAGGCCTGCTATTGATCGCCGGGCGGTTCACGTTTCGCAAAAAGATGTCGCAAAAGTAAGGCCTGACCAGTGTGATAACAGAAGCCGCCTCCAAAGAGGCGGCTTTTCGTTTTGCACGTCAACATGTCGCCCGGCGAGGGCGGGTGTTTACGCGCCGCGATCGGGCAGGAAGACGGGACGCGCGCGGCATGCGATGCCGCTTGTTTGACACTTCTCCACCGCCCTCTGTACACTACCTAAAGCCCATAGGGTTCCAGAAAAATTAGAGGATGCTGCTCGCCCGAGAATTCGTAAGCTATCTCTCCCGCCAGATTGTTCGCAAGCTCACGCCGCAGGTGATCGAGACGCCCAATCCCCAGGCGGTGGCGGAGATTGTGGATCACATTATCACCGAAGAACTTACCATCGAGGACCGCCTGAACGAAGAAGTGCGCGACATCCTGGGGCAATACAGCGATTACATGCGGCGCGAGGGGGTCAGCTACCAGGAGATGTTCCGGCGGACCAAGAATCAACTCATCGCCCAGCGCAAGGTGATCCGGGCATCGGGACGGGATACAGGCGACCAGATGAAGCTGTCGCGGGATAAGATCAGCGATATGTCGCACAAAATCGTGGCGGCGCTGCGCAAGTCGCGCGAACTGCGGGTAAAGAAGGAAGCCAACGAGGTGCGATTGGATATCGTGCGCGCGATCACCGAGCTACTGACGGCGGAGGAGAAGGTGGACCGGCTGTCACGCGACAAGGTGCGCTCGCAGAAGCGCGATATTCCCGAAGGCAGCGAGGAGTGGGACCTGCTGCAAAAACGTTACTACGCCGAAGAGCTGAAAAAGCTGGGCATCGATCTGACAAGATAAAGCCCTGATAAAGTAAGCTCCGACGCAGTAAGCCCTGGCGCGACAATTACCCGGAGCCTCCGATATGAAGCCCGCGATCGTGGTGGTCGGCAGCCTCAATATGGATTTTGTGGTGGGGGTGCGTGAACTGCCAGCGCCCGGCGAGACGGTGCTGGGCAGCAATTTCCAGATGTTTCCGGGCGGCAAGGGCGCCAACCAGGCGGTGGCGGCGGCCAAGCTGGGCGGCCAATCGGTGGCTGTGCGCATGATCGGGCGGGTGGGGTACGATTTTTTCGCCGATCATCTGAAGGCGAGCCTGGCGGCGGCGGGCGTGGACGTGACGGCGGTGCACGCGACCAAAACGCAGGCCACCGGGGTGGCGTTCATTTCGGTCGACCGCGCGGGGCAGAATTCGATCGTGGTGGCGCCGGGGGCGAATGGCGAGCTGGCGGCGGCCGATGTGGAGGCGATGCGGCCGGTTTTTCGCGGGGCGCGGATGGCGCTTTTCCAACTGGAGACGCCGCTAGACACTGTGGCGGGCGCGCTAACGCTGGCGCGGCAGGAGGGGCTGACCACGATTCTGGACCCGGCTCCGGCGCAGCCGCTCTCAGGGGAACTACTGGCGCAAGTCGATATCCTGACGCCGAACGAGAGCGAAGCGCTGGGCCTGTTGGGGCGGTCGCCGGCGCGGGTTTCGCCTGATGAGGCCACCGAAATGGCGGAAGCGCTGCGGCGCATGGGGCCGACGACGGTAATCGTGAAACTGGGAGATCAGGGCTGCCTGGC
Organism: Bryobacteraceae bacterium; assembly: GCA_035577325.1. Classification (GTDB taxonomy): domain Bacteria; phylum Acidobacteriota; class Terriglobia; order Bryobacterales; family Bryobacteraceae; genus QHXW01. Next base: position 2,263 of record DATLVQ010000427.1, read on the forward strand.
GCACGATGGTGCGGCGCCCGCGCATGTGGCAGGCTTCGCGGTCGAGGTGCGCGACACAACGGCTGCAGGCGATACGTTCAATGCGGCGCTGGCGGTGGCGCTGGCGGAAGGCGCGCCGATGACGCACGCGCTGCGATTCGCTAACGCGGCGGCGGCGATTTCGGTGACCCGCGCGGGCGCACAGGCTTCGGCGCCATCCAGGCGGGAAGTCGACGCATTCCTGGAAGCACTGGCGTAAATCCAAAGCGTCGCGTGTCAGTAATGCGAAGATCCGTGCTTTCAACGACGAGGCGCCGTTTCGCGAGCGCTTACAGCCCCTGCACGAGCGCTTACAAAGGTATCTTCACGCTCTCAGTCAGGCGAAATGGGTGATGCTTGGCAAAAGGTCGCAGGTCTAAATTTCATTTCAAAGGCGGCATTGGCCTTGACACTGAGTATCCTTTGTGAAATGTTGAACGGCATTCGTGTTTTGTGATTGACTTTGCGTCGCCGCTCTTTGTGGCCAGGGTAGGCAGCGCAGGAACAAATTTCGTGGGAGATGACATGAAGCGCCTGTGGGCAGTGGCTATCGTTCTTACAATTGCCGGCATCCTGCCGGTGTATTCCCAGACGAGCTCGACCGCGGTTCTCGGCACGGTAACGGATGCCACGGGCGCGGTACTGGTGGGTGCGAAAGTGACGCTGCTGCAGGTGCAGACGGGCATCAAGCGGCAGGACACGACGTCAGGCACGGGCGATTATAACTTTCCGCTGGTGGATCCGGGCGAGTACTCGGTGACGGTGGAAGCGCCGGGCTTCAAGACGGAGACGCGTTCGGGGATTCAGCTCGAGCTGAATCTGAAAGCGCGCATCGACTTCCATA
>DATLVQ010000428.1:0-13748 GCA_035577325.1 Bryobacteraceae bacterium
CGGCGAAGGTGACTTCTCGTGCGCTGCCGTCCTCGCCTTCCCAAATACAAGCGATTTTGGCGCTCGCGGCATCACGGTCGAGACAGTTTGCGGCTATGTTCAACTTGCCGCCGGGAAACCATTCGGTCCATTCGACGCCACGCGAGGTGTCGAGCACGCGGTCGTAGGGGCGGAACCAGTCGATGCCTGCCTCGCGCACCATGCGATCCCAGAACTCTTCCAGGTTGTCGCGTGAATATTGCAGGAAGGCTTCGCGATCTGTAAAGCCGAGCTTCCGCATGAAGCGCCAGACGTTGGTCTGGTCGATCCACTCGCGCGCGGGCTCCCAGATCCACTTGCCGCTCATGACTTGATTTCGCCGAGCTCTTTTTGTTCGACCTTGGGCCGCACCATGTCGAAGCGGTCCGTCGTGCGCGTGTACGTTGGGCCTCCCATGCGGCCGATGGGGTGCAGCTTGTCGGGGTCGATTTTGTAGTTGTCGAAGAGCGCGTCGTCGACATGGAAGCGCAGCACTTCGCCTAGTACGATGCTGCCGCCGAGCGGCTTGGGGCTCACTTCAACAATCTGAAACAGGCGGCATTCCATGCTGATGTGCGACTCTTTAACGCGCGGCGGTTTGACGAGTTCGCTTGGGACGGGTGTCAGGCCCGAGGCCGCGAACTCGTCGACTTCCGGCGGAAATTCGGCCGAGCAGGTGTTCATTTGTTCGGCAAACTCCTCCGACACAACGTTCACCACGAATTCTTTGACGGCTTCGATATTGCGCAGTGTGTCTTTGCGCGAGCCGTCCGTGCCGCGGACCATGGGGGAGAAACAGATCACCGGCGGATTGGCGCTGATGCCGGTGAAAAAACTGAACGGCGCGAGATTACGGACGTCGTCTACGCTGATTGTGGAAACGAAAGCGATGGGCCGCGGCACGATCACACCGACCATCAGCTTGTAGATGTCGCGATAGTCCTGCTCGGAGGGATTGATGATCACAAATCAACGCGCGGCCGGCGCCGGCTCCATCCAGCTCATCCAATACTCTTTCCATTCGACCGATTCGCCGGCGGGCAGCACGTGGATGGGATTCAGCCCGTCCAGCATTACGGCGTACTCGTCGGTATGCGTCTTCTTTTTCTGGTTGGCGAGCGCCTTGGGATGCGGACCGTGGTGGATGCCGCGCGGATGCAGTGTTGCATAGCCGGGCTTGATGTTGTCCTTACTGAAAAAGTCGCCGTCGTGATAGAAGATGAACTCGTCGTAGTCCGTGTTGCGGTGGAAGAACGGCACGCGCAACGCCTGCTCATCTTGCTCGAGCGGCCGAGGCAGGAAACTGCACACCACCGCGCCCTCTGTGATGAACGTGGTGTGCGCGCTCGGCGGCAAGTGCGCCCGGTGGCTCATGACGGGCCGGATATCGCGCATGTTGATTTTCCAGACCGTCAGGTCTCCTTTCCAGCCGACCACATCCATGGGATTAAACGGGTAGACGACTTTCGAGATTTCATCGTCCACTTTGATGCGCACCTCCCACTCGTGATTATCATCGAGTTGGGGTGCGGGTTCGGGCGTCGTGATCACGGCCGGATCGTAAAGCGCGTGCTGGCCAAGCAGTCCCTTTTCCGGCTGGTTGAATTCCGTTTTTGACTGCACGATGAGGAAGAAATTGTCGCGCGTCTTCGGAATCATGCGATAGGTGACGGCGCGCGGGATGTTGATGTAGTCGCCTTTCTCGAAATCGAGCGGCCCGAAATCGGTCTCGATCGCGCCTTCGCCGCGGTGGACGAAAATCAGCTCGTCCCCATCCGCGTTGCGGTAATAGAAGGGCATGGGGTCAGAGCGGCGGGAAACGTACAGCGTGACGTCCGCATTCCCAAGGAATGCGACGGGCATCCCGGCGGCGTCGCGCTGGTCCGAAGGCGCCAGCTGATTCAAGTTAAAGCAATGCGGCCTGAGCTTACCTTCGAAACGAACCCACCCGGTCGGCGCATGCGTGTGATAGAGGTGCGCCGATTTTCCGTAGAAGCCCTTGCGCCCGTGCTCTTCTTCGAACGTGCCGTTGGGCAGCCCGACGTGCGCCTGCGACGCTGTTTTGCCCTTCTTAAGGGGATACATGCCGGCCTCCTTCTTACTTATCTATAGAATAGCCGTGATTGATTTACACCACAAATAGGTGGTGGTATTCTAAAGAAGGGTATTGAGTATGCCTCGGCAAAATTTCGTTGTCGAGTCTCCCGGCCTGACCACCAAGCAGGCGCCATTTATCGAACAGGCTCAGGCGTCGGGCGAGATCTTCATCCACCAACCCTACGAGCTCTATTCCGAGGAAAATCACGAAGCATGGCGGCGTCTTTTCGCGCGTATGACGCCACGCTGGGAGCGATACGCCAACCGGCATTTTCTCGAGGGCGTTCATTCGCTATGTCTCGACCCTCTGCACGTCCCAAAGCTCGAAGATGTGAATAAATTCCTGCGGCCGCTCACCGGTTTTCAGGCAAAGGCCGTGAGTGGTTACATTCCGGCGTTTCTGTTTTTTGACTGCCTGCGCAACCGTTCCTTTCCTACCACCATCACGATCCGGCCGTCCGGCCAACTCGATTATCTGCCTGAGCCCGATATTTTTCATGACATCGCCGGCCATGTTCCCATGCACACCGACAAAGCCTTCGCCGAAACACTGGTGCGCTTCGGCGAATGCGCGCACACGGCAGCGGAGCTAGTGGCCGGCATCCGCGACGAAGCTGAGCGGGTGCGCCGCCTGACGAGCATCATCCGGGCCATGGCGCGCTTCTTCTGGTTTACGGTGGAGTTCGGCCTGATGCGCTCGTCCGACGGCCTGCGCGCGTATGGCAGTGGCCTGCTCAGCTCGTTCGGTGAAATCCAGCACGCCATCGATTCGCCGGAAGTGCAGCGCTACCCGATTCAGCTCGAATGGGCCGTCAACCAGACGTTTGAGATCGATCATTACCAGCCGCTGTTGTTCATTGTGGATTCGTTCGACCATCTGTTCAGCCTGGTCGACCAGCTGGAGCGCTGGCTGCGCGAGGGCAAGCTCGACAACGTGGCGCCCGGCGAGCCGGCGGTGAATGAGCGGGATTTGAAGAGCTTTTTGCATCGAGGGTAGCGCAGCCACGCCGCTTTCGCCGGGAACGGCGACCTTCTGCACCACGCGTCTCACACCACCCGGTTCCGCAGAACGCCGATCTTTTCGATCTCCAACTCCATTTCATCGCCGCGCTGCACCCAGCGGTCGAGCTCTAAACCGCATCCGGTGCCCACGGTGCCTGAGCCGATCACGTCGCCGGGGTAGATGGTATCGTCTTTCGAAAGAAATTCGATCATCTGCTCGAACTTCCAGTACATCGCGCTTGAATTTCCTTCGGACCACAGCTCGCCGTTAACGCGCGCGGTCATGGTGAGATTGTAGGGGTCGCCGATTTCATCCGGCGTCACCAGATATGGCCCAAGCGCTGTACACCATTCCTTACCCTTGGCCGGGCCGAGCCGCACCTTCATCTCCTGGCGCTGGATGTCGCGCGCGCTGAAGTCGTTCATCACGGTGAAACCGGCGATGTACTCCCGCGCCCCGGCTGCCGGGATGTTGGCGCCTTTTTTTCCGACAACCGCGGCCAGTTCGAGTTCGTAATCGAACTTCTGCGTGAACGACGGCCAGGGCACATCATGGCTGGTCCCGATAATGTTGTGGTGTCCGCTCCTGTAGTAGACCGGAATTTGATACCACTCGGCGGGCATGGGCTCGCCGCGCTTTTCGAAGCCCTTTTTCACATGCGCTTCGAAGGCATAGAAATCACGCACTGACGCGGGATTTGGTAGCGGCGCGAGCAGTTTGACCTCAGCCGGATTGTAGATGAGCGTTTCTTCGTTGGGTCCGCGGCGGATGCCGATCTTTTCGCGGAACGCGATCGTTTCGCGCGCTGTTTTCATGGCACGGGGCCCGGCATCCAGGAACGTCCGCATTTCGCAGGGAAGAAAAACGTCAGCTAGTTTTTGCGGCTGAAGTTCGCCCTGCTCGGCAAGTCTGGCGGCACAGGCGAGGTTCAGATCGACAATTCCGCCGGGAACAACCGCGCCCAGCCGCCGGTGCCGGCCCAAGTGGGTGTGGATTTCAAATGTGCAGAGCTTCAAGGGTTACAGATTACCGCGCGAGGCCTGCTCACGCTCGATGGCTTCGAACAACGCTTTGAAATTGCCCTTGCCGAAGCTGCGGCTCCCTTTGCGTTGGATCACTTCGTAGAAGAGAGTGGGCCGGTCCTCCACTGGCCGCGTAAAAATCTGCAGCATGTAGCCCTCGTCATCCCGGTCCACCAGGATGCCGAGTTCCTGCAAGCGCTCCAGCGGCTCGTCAATCTTGCCGACGCGCCGCTCGAGTTCCTGATAATAAGTGGCGGGCACGCGCAGAAACTCCACGCCCTGATCGCGCAATTTCGAAACCGTCTGAACAATATTGTCCGTCGCCATGGCGATATGCTGGACACCCGGACCTTTGTAAAACTCCAGATATTCTTCGATCTGCGACTTGCGCTTGCCCTCGGCCGGTTCGTTGATCGGAAATTTCACGCGGCCATTTCCGTTTGCCATCACTTTGGACATGAGCGCGGAGTATTCCGTGCTGATGTCGTTGTCGTCGAAATGCTGGTACAGGCGGAATCCCATGACGTCGCGATAGAATTCAACCCAACGGTTCATCTCGCCCCAACCGACGTTACCCACCATGTGGTCGATGTACTGCAATCCCACGGGACGCGCGACGGCGTCAGCCGCATCCGCGGCCACATAGCCCGGCAAGAACACGCCGCCATAATTTCGCCGCTCGATGAAGGAGTGGATGGTATCGCCATAAGCCGCGATGGCGGAGACGCGCACTTCGCCGTGATCATCGCGCAGCACCTCGGGCGCCCGCACGCCTCGGGCTCCGCGCCTGGTCGTCTCGCGATAGGCGGCCTCGGCGTCATCCACCAAGAGCGCAATGTCGTGGACACCGTCGCCGTGCCGCTGAATATGCTGGTTGATGGGATCATCCGGTTGGAGCGGCGTAGTCAGAACCAGGCGAATCTTGTTTTGCTGGACCACGTACGAGGCGCGCCCGCGCTGTCCGGTCTCCGGCCCGCTGTATGCCACCAGTTGCATGCCGAACGCCGCGCGATAGTAGTACGCAGCCTGCCGTGCATTGCCCACGTAGAATTCGACGTAATCGGTTCCGTTGAGCGGAAGAAAATCCATATTAGCTCGTGGCGATTTCTCTACGAGCTGTTGCATGTCAAGCCTCCAAAAGCACGGGCATGATCACCTATTTCATTACGCTCGTGGCGCTCATAGCTTTCCGCATGGCTGTCACGAAGCGCGCGTTATCCTCGTCGGTGCCGGTCGAGATCCGGATGGCTTGCGGCAGCCCGAATGCCGCTAGCGGCCGCACGATCACTCCTTGTGTCAGCAAGTCTTCGGCCACGCGCGCGGCTTGCGCGGTATCGGCAAAAACCACCATCACGAAGTTAGCTTCGCTTGGCACCACGGTAAGCTCCATCTTGTTTAACGAATCGGTGAGAAATCGCACAGCGCGGGCATTTAGCTCGAGCGAGCGGTGCAGAAACGCCTTGTCGGCGAGTGCACCGATTCCCGCGGCCTGGGCGAGCGTGCTGGGCTCGAACGGCAGCTTCACCTTGAGAAGATTGGCGATCAATTCCTCGTGCGCGAACCCATAGCCGATGCGCACGCCGGCCAGGCCATAGGCTTTCGAGAACGTTCGCAGGGTGATGACGTTGTCGTAGCGGTAATGCATCGAATCCAGGTAGCGCGGGTTATCTTTGGCGTATTCGAAATACGCTTCGTCCAGAATGATGAGCACGCGCTCAGGTACGTGGCGGTAAAAATCGTCGAACTCGTGCCGCGTGAAGATCGTTCCCGTCGGATTATTGGGATTGGCCAGGTAGATGATCTTTGTGTGGTCATTGATATGGGCCGCGAGCGCCGGCAAATCGTAGTGCCAGTTGTTGTACGGAACCGTACGATATTTCACGCCGCGTGATTTAGCCAAAACCTGAAATCCGATGAATGCCGCATCGGTGGTGAGCACCTCATCCTCGTCGCACAAAAAGGCGCGGATGATGTTGGACATGATGCCTTCCGATCCGCTGCCGGCGATGACGTTTTCCACCTTTACATCGTATTCGCGCGCCAGCACGCGACGTAAATCCAGGCCGCCATTTGGATAAAGATGGACCCGCGCATCCGCTTGCCGCATGGCTTCAAGCGCGAGGGGTGACGGTCCTAGAGGGTTCTCATTGGACGCGAGCTTGGCCGCGTGTGCTATTCCATACGCGCGCTCGACCTCTTCAGCCGTGCGGCCGGGCTCATAAGGCCGGAGGGTGGCGATATAGGGTGGGACCAGCGGCATGGCTTCCTACTTACATGTTAATCCGCTCACGTATTGACGGCGGCGCCGCCAATTTGAAAAGCTGTGTACGTGCTAATCCGACTGCTGCTCACTGCGTGCCTGTTGACTCTGCCATTATTTGCCCAGGAATTGAAGTTCGCTGAGCTGGGCGATTTCCGGCTGGAGAGCGGGGAAGCGATTCGCGACTGCCGTATCGGCTACCGGACGTTCGGAAAGCTCAACACTGAAAAATCCAACGCCGTGCTGTTTCCCACATGGTTTGGCGGCACCACGGAAAACCTGGTGGGCTACATCGCTCCCGGCAAGCTGGTGAATCCGGAAAAATATTTCGTGATCCTGGCGGACGCGCTGGGCGACGGCGTGTCCTCTTCGCCTTCCAACAGCAAGCGGCAGCCCCACATGAAATTTCCGGCATTCGCCATCCGCGACATGGTGAATGCGGAGCATCAACTGGTCGAAAAGGTGCTGAACATTCCCCATCTGCGCGGCGTCATCGGCATTTCCATGGGGGGCATGCAGACATTCCAATGGATAGTGGCTTATCCCGGTTTCATGGATCGCGCGATTCCGATTGTCGGCTCTCCTAAGCTGACGTCCTACGATCTGCTGTTGTGGCAGGCAGGCATTCACGCGATCCAGGCGGACGTCAACTGGAAAGGCGGCGACTATACGTCTCCGCCGGAGGCGGGATTGCGTACGCTGGCGGATATCGACGGGCTGGCCATCGAGACGCCGTCGTACCGCGTGCGGGAAACCAAACCGGAGGATTTCAAAAAGTTTATCGAGAAGAGCGAACACGATACCATTCACGGCTTCGACGCCAACAATTGGATTCGCCAGGCTTCAGCCATGATGGGTCACGATGTTTCACGCCCGTTCGGCGGCGACATGCGCAAGGCCGCGGCATCCGTGAAAGCGCGCGTGCTCGTGATTGTCGGCTTGCAGGATCACATGGTGAACCCCCAGCCGGCTCTGGCCTTCGCGCGGCTATTACAGGCGCACACGCTCGAGTTAGATAGCGATTGCGGCCATCTGGCCCCGGACTGCCAGGCAGTGAAAGTGGACGCAGCGGTCGAACGGCATCTGGCGGAGTAGCCCGTGAGAAATTTCCGGGCCAGCCTCGTTCTCATTCTGCTCGCAGTATTGATTCCGCCCGTGAGCGCATATTCCGTACTCACGCACGAGGCCGTGATCGATGCGGCTTGGGACCATTCCCTTCAGCCGTTGCTGCTTCAGCGCTTCCCTGGTTCGACACCTGAAGATCTGCGCAGAGCTCATGCCTTTGCCTATGGCGGCTGCATCATTCAGGATCTGGGCTATTATCCGTTCGGTAACAAATTATTCAGCGATCTGGTGCACTACGCTCGCAGCGGCGACTTTGTCCAGGCGCTCATTCACGAGGCGCAGGATGTGAATGAGTTCGCATTCGCGCTTGGCGCCCTGGCGCACTATGCCGGCGATAATAACGGCCATTCCATCGCGGTGAACCTGGCGGTGCCCATCATGTACCCGAAGCTCAAGGCCAAATATGGCGCGCGCGTTACATTTGCACAGGACCCGGCCGCACATTTGAAGACCGAATTCGGTTTCGATGTGGTGCAGGTGGCTAATCACAAGTACGCGTCCGAGGCGTACCACGATTTCATCGGCTTTTTGGTGGCGAAGCCGGTGCTCGACCGCGCATTTTTCGATACCTACGATCTTCATCTCAAGGACATCTTCAGCAATCTCGATCTCGCGCTTGGCACATACCGGCACTCGGTTGGCTCGATTATTCCCACGATGACCAAGGCCGCATGGGCCGCGAAGAAGGATGAAATTATCAGTACGACGCCCGGGGCCACGCAGCGCAAGTTTGTTTATATACTTTCGCGCGCCAGCTATGAAAAAGAATGGGGGTCGAATTATGAACGGCCCAGTCTGTGTGCGCGTATTCTGGCGTTCCTTTTCAAATTACTTCCGAAATCCGGCATATTCCGCGCCCTGGCATTCGTGCCTCCAACGCACGAGACGGAACTGTTATTCATGAAAAGCTTCGATATCACATTCGACCGTTATCGCGGGTTCCTCGAAGACGTGAAGGCCGACAGGCTGCGGCTCGCCAACGATAACCTTGACATCGGCAAGCCGACGCGCGCCGGCGGCTACAAATTGGCCGACTACGCTTATGCATCGCTGCTGGACAAGCTCGCGGACCGCCATTTCGCCGGCGTCACGCCCCAGGAGCGCGCTGACATCCTGGATTACTACGCCGATCTAAGTCGTCCCATTGCCACCAAGAAGCATCGCGACGCCTGGCAAAAAACTCTCAAGGCACTCGACGCACTGAAATCGGTGGAGCCGGGCGTCGATCACGCTGCGACTGTACCATAAGAACTCGCGTTCGGCCGCCGCGAGTGAAATTAATTCATCGATGCCAGCCAGTGGTGAATCTGCTGAATCTGCTCTTTGGCGCGCTCGCGGTCTTCGGGCGACTGCGCCAGCTCCAGATAGCGGGCCAGATCTTCTTTAGCCGCGATCATTTTGCCGGCTTGCACTTCGAGTGCGCCCCGCTGCCTGTACTCTTCCGCGGAATTGGGATTGGCGCGGATCAGCAGGCTGAGCACATCGATAGCCTTAGCCGTCAGCCCGCGCGATGTATATGCCGCGCCCAGATTTCGCAGCATGCGCATCAGAATGTCGCGTTTGCCCACCGAAGCCAGCCACTTGGCGTCCGGTTCGAGCTCGACGTGCGAAATCTCGCGCGCCAGCGCAAAGCAATCTTCCGCTTCGAGTAGCCTTCCGCCGTGAAATGGATCGATGAAGGTCGAATACATGCCATCGTCATAGCGCACGATGAAGTGGCCCGGCAGTCCGACACCTTGCACGGGTCTTTCGAGGCGGCGCGCGATCTCGATGTACACCAGCGAAAGCGTGATGGGAATACCGGTGCGCGCAGTGAGCACTTCGTTGAGGCAACTATTTCGCGGATTGTAGTAATCGCCGGCATTGCCGCGAAAACCCAGCTCATCGAACAGATAGCGATTGGCTTCCTGGACGTAAACCAGCCCGTCGCGCGAGTTGTTCAGACGCCGGAACAGCTCTCCGGCGTGCGCATCCAGCACGGCGACGAACGCGCCGGCATCGAGCGTGGGAAATTCGATTGTGGCCACTTCGAGCGCGGCACGATCCAGCGGCACGCTCGAATCCCGGCCCGTGAGCAAATCCAGAATTCGATCCACCGTGCCGTAGAATAGCACTTCGATGCGGACACGTTTTGGTCCACATTATTTCGCGGTGGAAGAACGAGATGCCGCGACAGGAAACTCGACGGTGAAGTATTCGATGCGATGATCCGGCGCATGGGGCCACTGCACGCGCCCCAGCATGCGCACAATGTGCCCAGCGGGGCATCCCGGTTGAATCACCGCGAATGAATATTTGGCCGATGCGCCGACGTGATCGTAATCGCTCCACACGTCCGAGACGCGCTGGCGAAGGTCCACGCATTCATCGTTGGTGAAAAGTTCCGCTGCGCGCCACGCGGCGCCGTCGGGCACCAGCACGGCGATCTTTTCCCCTGCATTCGCTTGTCCGTTGCCGTTACCCCGGCCGAGCGTCAACGGCACTTGCTTGACGCCTTCCTGGAAAACGTGGAATTGCCGGCCATCGGTGATGCGAAAGTCCGGCGCGGGTTTTGCGTCCGGAAACGTGGGAATCTCGAGTGGCAGCCGTTCTTGGCCCACTATGGCAAAGAATTTGACGATTTCGCGAGCTGGATCGTCAACCTTGAATGCTAAGCTCGTCTCGACTGATTTTCCAGCCGGCACCGCAGGCAGCTTTTGAGTTGGCGTCGCGAGGGCAACACCTGGATTTGGCGTCTCCCAGCGCAGCGTCGCGGGCGCCGAAGCGACAGCGCCTTTGTTCCAGACGCGCACCCGCACACTCACCGGCTTTCTATCGGTAGCCCAGCGCGCATTCAGCACAGTGAAATCGCCCAGTGCCAGCGCCGGCCCGTTGGTCACGCCGACTTCATACGTATCGCCGTCCAGCTCGAAGTGAAGGCGGCCTTCCGCGTCCGCCCGCTCGGTCAAGCGTCGCACTACGCCATCGCGCGTGCGAAGAATCGTCACGGTCTGCTCCTCATGGGGCCGGTAGAGCCGGTCGGAAGTGATGCTCAGCTTCACACCGGTGAGCAGGCGTCCATTGGGCATCCACTCGCGCACGCTCGATCGGAAACCGCGGCGCGAAACGTTTTCGAGCACCGTCAGCCCGGGTTGCGCACGATCGGAATTCACTTCCCATCCCCAGACCGGAAAGTTCGGGTAGACGTCGATATGGCTCCACACTTCGGGGCGGGGCAGGGGATTGGCGAAAGCGCGCATGTGAAATTCGAGCGTTTCGCCCATATGCGGCGTGCCGTGATCCGCATCGAACTCCGCCGTTTCATGAAACGGGCGCGTATAGTTCCAGATGGCATTCATGCGCGCGTGGTAGAAGCGGATGAAATCGCGCGTGCCCATCACCAGGCGCGTGCGCACGCCGTCATAATTGTTGTGCATTTCGTCGTGGCGGTATTCGACGGGAAATCCCTTCGGGCCCACAAGAAACTCCGACGAGCCCATGAAATCCGACGCGCTTCCAATGAGGTGCGGATATTTTCCGCCGACCCAGAACGACATGAAGCCGCCCATCGACAACCCGGCCGTGGCGCGGTGCTCGCGGTCGGCAAGGGTCCGGTAGTGCGCGTCGATGTACGCGACCAGCTCGGGAAAATAGAGTGGGAATTGACGGTCGGTTTCGACGGGGCTGATGTTATACGGGCGCGGATAAGCCTCATCCGGAGTCCGCGGATTGTAGCCGTCCCACTTGACTACGATCACATCGTGATTGCCCACGAAGCGTCCGATCGTGTCGCCGCCATAGACGCCATCGCCTTGGTCATAATTGCGCTCCGGTTCGCGCGCCACCGGCTTGTTGTAGCGCTCACTCCATCCGTGGAACCAGTAGATCACTGGGTAGCGCTTTCCCGATGTCGCATAATCCGCCGGCAGAAAAATGCGGTAGTGGCGGATCTCGTGGAAGACCTGGCTCTCGTGCGTCTCGTCCAAAATCAAGGGCTCGGCGGCGCGCGCGGCGAACGCGCAGGCCAAGAGAAGTAACACGCGCATGTGCGCTATCATAGGACACCGAATGAGAATTGCCGTGGCAGCCGACCATGCCGGGTTTCCGCTCAAAGAGCGCGTTGTAGACGAAGTGCGCAAGCTCGGCCACGAACCATTGGATTTAGGTACGCATTCGCACGATGCCGTCGACTACCCGGACTACGCCCGCGCCGTGGCGGAAGCCTTGCGCGACGGCCGCGCCGAGCGTGCCGTTCTGATTTGCGGTTCAGGCGCCGGCGCCTGCGTGGCGGCCAACAAGTTTCGCGGCATCCGCGCGGCTACTTGTCACGACACGTTCTCGGCGCATCAGGGCGTGGAGGACGACGGCGTAAACGTGCTTTGCCTGGGCGCGCGCGTGGTCGGGCAGGAACTGGCGGGAGAGCTGGTCCGCACGTATCTCAACGCTCAATTTTCAGATGTCGAGCGGCATCGACGGCGTATCGCCAAGGTCGAGCAGTTCGAAGAAGAATTCAATCTCGAATTGCGTTCCAGCGCCACCCGCCGCCCGCGATAAGATAGAGTCGCTATGGACCTGAAGGGCAAATGCATCGCAATTTTAGTCGACAATATTTATCAGGAAATGGAAGTGTGGTATCCGTACTTTCGTTTCCAGGAAGCCGGTGCGGAAGTGGTCGCCGTAGGCGCCAAGGCCGGCGAAACGTACACGAGCAAGCTCGGCTACCCCATCAAGAGCCAGAAATCGTTTGACGAAATTGGCGCGGCGGATTTCGATGGCGTGGTGGTTCCCGGCGGTTATGCGCCCGATTTAATCCGCCGCCATACTTCCGCCAACCGGTTCGTGCACGAGATGAACCGGCAGGGCAAACTCGTCGCCGCCATCTGCCACGGTGGCTGGGTGCTGTGCTCCGCCGACATGCTAAAGGGCCGCCGCGCCACTTGCTTTTTCGCCATCAAGGACGACGTGATCCATGCGGGCGCAAAATACGAGGATGCGGAAGTGGTGGTCGACGCCAATCTGGTAACGTCGCGCAAGCCCGAGGATCTGCCGGCCTTCTGCCGCGCTGCTATCGAAGTGCTGGCCGGCGTCCCGGCCCTGGCCCGATGATCGCGCGGCTCGGCGCCTTCACCCTTCTCGCAGCCGCGCTTCTCGCGCAGGACGGCAGCACTCGCAAAGACTGGCCGCATTATGGGGGCGAGCGCAATGCCTGGCGCTATAGCGGGCTCGATCAGGTCAACCGCTCCAACGTCGGCCGCTTGAAAGCCGCGTGGGCTTTTCAGACCGGCAAAGTGGATGGCGGCTTCAACGCCACGCCGCTGGTTGTCGATGGCGTCATGTACGTACCGTCGTCGTGGAACCGCGTATTTGCCATCGACGCCGAAACCGGCAAGGAAATCTGGCACTACTTCTATCAGAACCCGCGCGAAATCGGCATTATCTACAGTCCGTGGACGCGCGGTGTCGCTGTCGGCGCGGGCCGCGTATTTTTCGGCACGCTCGACAACAACGTGGTCGCGCTCGATCAGAAAACGGGCCGCGAACAGTGGCGCGTCAATGTCGAGGACATGCGGCAGTGCGGTTGCAACATCACAGGCGCGCCGCTGCTGGTCAAGGACAAAGTCATTGTCGGCGTCACTGGGGGGGATTCGGCGCACCGCGGTTATCTAACCGCTTTCGACGTGAACACCGGCCGCAAAGCCTGGCGCTTCTGGACCATCCCAGGGCCGGGCGAGCAGGGTCATGAGACGTGGGCGGGCGATAGCTGGAAGCATGGCGGCGGCGCGACCTGGCTGACTGGTTCTTATGACGCCGACCTGAATCTGGTGTACTGGGGTGTGGGCAACGCGGCCGCCGATTTCTATGGCGACGCGCGCAAGGGAACCAATCTCTATACCGACAGCATCGTTGCGCTCGATGCCGACAGCGGGAAGCTGAAATGGTATTACCAGGAAATCCCGCACGACGTCTGGGACTTCGACGCCGCGTATGAGTGCGTCCTGTTCGATGCGCCCGTCAACGGCGCGCCTCGTAAGCTGCTGCTCAATGTGAACAAGGGCGGCTATGCGTTCGTGGTCGATCGCACCAACGGCGAGTTCATTTCCGCGTGGCCCGTGGCCGAAAATATCAACTGGATCAAGGGTGTCGATGCGAAGGGCAACCTGGTGGGCCGCAACGAGCCGCCCGTAGGCAAGACGTTCATGACTTGTCCCAGCATCGGCGGCGGGCGCCAGTGGAACCACGGCTC
>DATLVQ010000429.1:0-5130 GCA_035577325.1 Bryobacteraceae bacterium
GCACCGCCCAATTCATCAACATGAACGTGTAAGGAACGAGTAAGACTTTTCTAGGTGTATTCATATCTCCTTCTCACCCTGACCGAACCGCAAGGGCTGACGCGCGGGGCTCTCACTGCTGCGAGTCGAAAGCAGCCGGCCCGCACTAGCCAGGAAATACCAAAAAATCTGACCAACAAAAAACACCAGATAAAAACCATGAAGCAGGAACAGATTTGAAATGAAAAGCGCGGCTAGACAATAAGGCACGAGCAGCCGGCCTAGTTTATGGGATACCAATTGCACGAAAATCGGGTTGCGCCATGGTACCAGCAACTCGGGCATTTCAGCGAAAAGCTGGTAGTTACCCGTCAAGGTACGTGTCTTTCGTTCGTATTCCAACTTCGCATTTTGACTCGTAACATCGTAGGCACGGGCCGCCGGATCGAAAATCGCGCGCTTCCCGCCGAGTACAATCCTCATGGGGATGACCACATCATCCAGAATCGTTTCCGGACACAATGGCGCAAATAGCTCGCGGCGAATGGCGTAGATCGCTCCGCTCGCCCCCGGGACGGAATGTATGTGGCTCTCCATCGCCCGCAATTTCTTTTCGTACCGCCAATACGCGCCCACCGCATCACTGGCTTCTTCACCTTGTTCATCCAAGAGGATCAGCCCTCCGGAAACGGATCCCACGGATTCGTCAGCGAAATTGGCTACCAACTCGCGAACGGCGCTTTTGTCAAACCGTTGCCTGGCATCTGCAAATACCACGATTTCTCCGGTTGCCATGGCCACCCCGCTGTTCAAGGCCGCGGCTTTGCCTCGACGAACTGGCGAGCAGACGACATCCACTCCCCGGAGGGCATAATCGCCGATCAGAGCATCAGTGCCGTCAGTCGGGGCGTCGAGTGACACAATCACCTGAAGTTTGTCAGCAGGGTAGTCCAGCTCGAAGCAATTCTCCATTTTGAGCCGGGCGTTCTTCCTCTCGTTGTGCATGGCGACGACCAGGCTGACGCTTGGCTCCCAATACCGCTTGCGAACAGTCCGCCGGGCTAGTCTCCGCCAAGCCATTAGCAGAAGTGGATAGCCAGCGTACACGTACGCAATACACGAAAGACTGGTCCAGAAAAGTGCTTCTAACATCTTGTAATTCCTCAGCCGCTCGATCCACCCTCATGGGCCACGCAAGTCATCGCAAATACTTCACTATCTTTGATCTTTCTGAAGCTGGCGCGTAACACCGGGGACTTGATTTCCCATTCCAGCCGGACGATCGGAAATCTTTGCATCACCGCCCCCGGCCGAGCAAGACAATCTTCAATGTCTTCAAAAGTATCCCGGTGTCACAGCCAAAAGACTTGTGTTTGGCGTAATAGAAGTCGTATTGCAGCTTTTCGTAGGCGGCCTCGATAGAATCGCCGTATGGATACATCACCTGGGCCCATCCTGTAATTCCCGGCTTCACGTAATGCCGGAGATTGTAGAATGGGATCTTTTGCTCCAGCCGGTCCACGAAGTAGGGCCTCTCGGGGCGGGGTCCCACCAGGCTCATGTCCCCGCGCAATACATTGAATGCCTGCAAGATTTCATCGAGCCGAAACTTGCGCAGCAGCCGGCCGACTGACGTCACTCTCTCGTCCTGCTCTTTGGTCCACACTGGCCCCGTTTCGAACTCGGCATTGTTGCGCATGGAACGGAATTTGTAAATCACGAAGACCTTTCCATGTAATCCCACCCGGACCTGGCGGAACAGTACGGGCCCCGCGGAGTCGATCTTGATAGCCACGGCGATCACTACAAGTAGTGGGGCTGTCAAAAAGAGCAGAAGAAGTGCGAATATTACATCGGAGCAGCGCTTCAAGCACACGCTGGCCTTGGACAGACTGAAGCCACCCGTAAAAACAAACCACTGAGTACTCAAGCCTTCTACCCAGATCCTGCCGCTAAACTTTTCATAGAAATCGACAGCGTCGCTGATCTTTAATCCGCGAAGGCGACGGTCCAGCAGGGCGGCAGCCAATTTTTCCCTGCTCTGCGCATCCTGCTCGGCTACGATGACTCGCGAGATCCGATCTCGCACTAGAATGTCGTTGAGCTCTGCGAAATCGACCGAGGTCCCAGCGTCGGCATGACTTTCGGGAAACTCGAGTAGTTCACCGGCCCGGTGTTGATTTTCTTTCCAATAGTTACCGCCATTGGCCATCGCTCGATATAGTTTCCCCGCCAACTCTCCTGTGCCGACAATCAGAATTCCCTCTGCGAACCGCTTGTGAGTGACCAGATACCGCAGAAACGGCCGCAATATCACCGGCAAAAGGCCGACAGACAGCACTGCCGCTAAGGCGGCCCCGTTACTGGCGGCCAGGACCGGAAAAATGTAGAACAGCAACGCGGATGCCAGGCACGCCAACGACACGGATTCTAAGACGTCGATCGAAAAATGCGGCAACCGGGCACTCACGGTGGATCGATCGAGATTGTTGACATGAAAGAGGAGCTCGCAAGACGCTACCAGGATGGGCATTCCGAGAGTTGTTCCACCGCGGGTGGCGTAGAACAGAGCGGCGGCCAGCACCACCAGCTCCGCGGCTATGAACGCGCCTCGGGTCCGCGGCAGGCAGCACCGTCGCGCCTTGAGCCGGCGGCTTTGCGGCTGTGCGCTAACTCCGGCCCACATTGTGTCGCTGATAGTAGTCATAGGCATAACCGTAGCGGGTATCACCGTATTCAACATCGTTCAGCACAACGCCCAGCACGTTGGAAGCGCCGAGGCTTTCGATAGCGCGCCGGAACAGCTCGCGCGGGGTGCGCCGGGCGCGTACGACAATCACTACTCCGTCGGACAGGCCAGCCAGGATATAGCTGTCGGCGATGGGCATGATCGGAGGACTGTCCAGCACGACAAACCGGAATTCCTTTCGCAGCCGCGCCAGAATTTCCGCGGCTCCCCTTGAGGCCAAGAGCCCGACCGGGTTCACCGGCTCAGCGCCGCCCGTAATCACATGCAGATCATGGAACTTCGAGACATAGGAATTGACATCGGCGTCGGGGCGGAGCAATAGGTCGCTGAAACCTCTTCCCGGTTTCAGTCCCAGGTGCTTGTGTACCTGCGGACGCCGGAGATCGCCGTCCAACAACAGAACGCGTCCCTCCAGTGACGTAGAGAGCGCCAGGGCGAGATTTACGGCCGTTAAGGATTTCCCTTCGCCTCCCGCCGCGCTGGTCACCAGCAATACCTGACGATTACTATTGTTCAGCCATTGCTGGATTTTCAAACCTAAAATGCCGTATTGCGCCGCAGGAGTGGATTGAGGATCGTCTATGACCGCGAGACGGCTCTCTTTGTAATCTCGACGGTGACCTGAAGCCAAGCCATTGTCCGGCAGTCTCGGCATTGCCCACTGACTCGATGCACTGTTGCCGTTTTTGATCGGACCGATTTCCGGCCCTCTAGCAGTTATGGTCGGAACGGCCGAAAGAACCGGCAAAGTGGTGAAATTCTGGAACTCCTCGATGGTGTCAAACGACGTGTCCATCTGTTCTACGGAAAGGACCGCGATCAGGCCAAGTCCCAAGCTCGCCAGAAAACCCATGAAAAGGATCCGACGGCGGTGCGGGCTGTAAGGGGCTGAAGGCAATTGTGCCGCCTCGATGATCTTAAAAGCCACGTCATTATTGATCGTTTTGGCCCGCTGGTCCAATTTCGCCTCTTGCTGTTTCGCGAAGAGCGTTTCGTACCGTGTGCGTGTAACCGCTGCGTCCCTCAGGCGCCGGGCCAGTCCTGTCTCATAGCCCGGCGAAGAGTTGATGATCCGCTCATAATTCTTCATCTCGGATGCTAGTGCATTTCGTTCTTTTTGGTAGCTCTTCAAACGGAGATCGATCGATTTGATCTCGGCCTCTAAAGCGAAATACCGCATCTGGACCGGAGACGGGTCGCGGCGGACGTGCCCGGCTGGGGTTCCGATCGCTTCTAAGTCCCGGATTTCTTTTTCGGCTTGCACGACCTCCGGATACTTTGGCGTGTACTGGGTCTTGAGCTGCCTTAGCTTGAAGCGCAAGTCTTCGAGGGCGGTGGATTTCTCTCGCGCTTGCTCCGGAGTGTCGAGCGCTCCCTGTTTTTCCAGCGACTGGATCTCTTCGATCGCGGCGGAGTGCCGCGCCTGGCTCTCCGTGATCTGGTCGGTCTTACCTTGGACCTGCTGCTGCAGGGTTTCGAACCGCTTGAGGTTGGTCGCCAGACGCTCAGGGAGCTCCTGTCCGGCGCCCTGTTTGTACGTTTTCAGGCTCTCGTCTTGCTCGCTCAGCTGGCTTCGCAGGCGCTCTACCTCTGCGTCAAGGAAGCTGTCCGCCTGGGCCGCACGCTGGCCGTGAAGGTGCGCCGTGCGCTCGATGAACAACTCGGCCAGGCGGTTTGCCACCTGCGTCACTTGCTGCCGATTTTCACCTTCAAAGCCAACGGAAAACGTATCCGGCCCTTCCACCTGCACAGGGATTCTTGTCTTCATCTCCTCCATCGTTTGCCCGGACAGCCGTTTCCCCCCGAGATCGTACAGCTTGAATTCGCGAACAACCGTCTCGAGCACTGGAGGGCTGAATAGCGTCTCCCGAACGGAGCGCAACTGATCCTGGATGTTGGCGGTCGCCGCGGCGTCGACCCTGTCAGCTAAGTAATGTACAGGGATCGCTGCCTCCGCTGCGATCAGCGCCCGCGCGCGAAAGCGTTCGGGCAAACGCAACGCGTAAATGCCGGCACCTGCTGTTAGCAGCAAGACCGGCATCAAAAGGTATAGTTTGCGGCGCTTGACAGCTTTCAATACCGTGAATATAGAGAGTCCCTGCGCCGTGCCGTTGGTTTCCATCCTGCTATCTCTCTTCCTACCGGTGGGACTCGGCGCCCTCGGGCTCGACGGACTCTGTAGTATCTGGGGTGCCGTTTACTGCGTCATGTGCGCCCTTCGCCGACTCTCGCGGACGCGTAAGAGCGATTTCCAGCCCGCCGAAATAGCGTCGGCGCGACAACGGTAATTGCGAAAAGTCGTTGACGTTCTGACTATAGAGCGCCACTTGCGTAAATAGAGTGAGCCGCCCGTTCAGCTTGTAGTTCAAACGAAACTGGCCGATCCAGCTCTTGATGGCCTG
>DATLVQ010000430.1:0-33943 GCA_035577325.1 Bryobacteraceae bacterium
GTCGGTGAGTGCCGTAGCGAAGAGGCCCTCGACATGTTGCAGGCCATGAATACGGGCCATGACGGCTCGCTGACCACCGTGCACGCCAACAATCCGCGCGACGCTATCGGACGCCTGGAAGTCATGGTCGGTATGGCCAACGCAAACATGGGGATGCGTTCCATGCGCCAGCAGATCAGTTCGGCCGTCGACATGTTCGTGCAGGTGTCGCGCTTCAGCGACGGTACGCGCCGCATCACGCACATAACGGAATGCGTGGGCATGGAAGGCGACCTGATCACCATGCAGGACATTTTTGTGTTTGAAAAAACCGGGCTCACAGAAACCGGACGGGTCACAGGCCGGTTCCGGGCCACCGGTATTCGCCCGAAGTTCTACGAACGCCTGCGCGCGTCCGGCATGCAGTTGCCGGCTTCGATCTTCCAGACCGTGGTGGAAATCTCGTAAATCGTTAGGCCCGAACGCACGCGCATGATCCGAGGAATATCGTTCCGCATGTGTAAGCATTCTGTCTGGCAGATCCGATCACCAAGTCCACCTCCTCGCAACCTGCGAAAAAAATTCTAAACATTTTCCGCGGTTCAATGTGACCAGGTGAGGGCCGACCGTTGGATCGCCTGCTCCACTTGTGCCCCCGCGCAACGACATGTCGACACAGCACCCGACTATCTATACGCGGCAAAACCCAGTCGCCATGGTCTGATATATACTCGCGGATATGATCAGTCGTTTCTATCTGCTACCTATATTTGTGTTGATCTCAGTGGTGTGCCTCGCGGCAGAAGATGTTGTCAGCGCGGTCCACGGCACGATTCAAAAGACAGATAGCGTGGCGAAGACCATCGTGGTTAAAACGGTCGATGGCGGGGAGCACACATTTCACTTCGTGGGTCATACTGCCGTCCATGGGGCTGAGAAGATCGCCGCCGGCGCGAGAGATGCATACCACGGCTTGAAAGAGGGCAGTGAAGTAGTGGTGCACTACACCGCTAAAGGAGGCGAGGAGACCGCCCAAGAGGTAGATCGCATTGGTGAAGGCGGCCTCAAAGTGGCCGAAGGCACAGTCACCCGCGTCGATCGCGGCGCCAAGACACTGACGTTTAAAACCGCCAACGGCGCCGACGAGACCTATCAAATGGCTGACCACGCCGTTAAAGACGCCGGCAAAGACATTGCCACGGGCGCCGAGAAGTCTGGTAAGGTGACCGTTTACTACACCGAAAAAGCCGGCCACAAAGTGGTCCATTTTTTCAAGGCTCTGTAGCTGACCCTTCACTGTTAACCGTCCGCCGCCCGCAACCAGTGGCATCAAAGGCTGTCGACCGCATCTGCGGTTAGGCGCTAAGTGAGCTTCCGGTGCCGCAGCAACCCCACAGATGATGACGCGGCGGTGTGGCGACGACCACACCAACGCGGACTACCTGGAGGGCAACCTACTTAAGCGCTTGCCGCGCGCCGGCATGCTTCGGATCATTCCGCAACGCAATGCGGAACTCGCTCATGGCCTCGTCGCGCTCGCCGCTTAGCAGCAACGCTCGGCCCAGCTGGTAGTGCGCTTCCGCCCAGGTAGGTGCGAGAGCGATGGCTTTTCGGAAGCTCGGGATGGCGGCGCGGGCGTCGCCCTTTTCGAGTAATGCGCCCGCGAGATCGAAGTGCGCCTCTCCAAGCCTCGGATCGATAGCGATCGCCTTGCGAAAACGCTGGATGGCCGCATCGAAATCGCGCTTGCTCGCGAGCACTACTCCGGCGCGAATCTCGCCTTGTGCCAGATCGCGATTGACTTCGTCTTGCCTGAGTTGCTGAACCTTGGCGAATTGCGCGCGCGAGGCGGCCGTATCACCGCTTTGCCGGGCAAGGTTCGCCAGCGCGTAACGCGCCTCCACGGAGTTGGGGTCAAGGCGCACCGCGTTCTCGAGAGCGGTTTTCTGCTCGCCTGGCTTGTTCACATCGTGGAGTACGCGGCTCAGCTCCAGATAGAACTCAGCAGCCTTCCCGTTCAGTTCTATGGCGGTGTTCAATTCGCGGAGCGCACTATCTCTGTCCCCGGCAGCCACCAGCAACTTGCCTCGCTCGAAGTGCAGCCAGGCATTGCGGGGATGCTGTCGCACGGCGCGATCGAGCATGCCTCTGGCTTCATCCAGCGACTGCGTCTTGACCAGGGCCCGCGCCAGCCTCAATTCGGCATCCGCATCGGCCCGAGACGCGGACAGCGCGCGGCGGTATTGCGTAATCGCTTCCGTCATTCTGTTCTCGTTTTCGAGCAACTGGCCGAGATTGATGCGAGCCTCCGCCAGATCGGGCGCGAGTGCTACGGACCGCTCGAATTCTGCTTTAGCTTCCTGCTGCACCCCGCCCGCAAATAGAGCCAGTCCCAGCTGGAAGTGCGCCTGGGCGGAAGCGGGGTCCTGTTGCACGGCTTCCCGCAATTCACGCAGCGCATCGCTCACGAAACCAAGCTTGTAGAGCGTCGCCCCCAAGCCGGTGCGCGCGCCGGACAGCGACGGATCAAGATCCAATGCCCGCCGGAATTCATCGCGCGCCGCTTCGAGGCGGTCCTGTTCGCTGAGGAGGCGGCCGAGCAGCGCACGGCCCTGCGGCATTTTCGGAGCCAGTGCAATCACGCGCTGGGCATGTTCTACCGCGCCAGCTGTGTCGTGCACGGCATCAAGCGCCAACGCCAGGTTGTACTCCGAGCCTGCAAATTGGGGCTTCTCGCTGACCGCATGCCGGAAGCTGTCGATGGCCGCTTTCACATTGCCGCGCTGCCGCTGGATCACCCCGAGATCGTTCCACGCTTCGGCATAATGCGGATCGATTTCGACCGCTCGCCCGAGTTCACGAATAGCCCCTTCAGGATCGTGCGCGCGATAGAACGCCATACCCTGCTCGTGATGGGCCGCAGCGGATGCGTGGTCCTGCCCAAGCGCCGGGATTAGAACGGCGATGGCCAGGGAGGAAGCTGCGATCCATCTCGACATGCTCGACATTCGCACAAGACTCAATCTTATCGCTGGTTGACAAAGTCGCGAGGGCACCGATATAGTCGAGGCACAGCCGCCGAAACAGTTTTATGCCGAGCGAACGCGATCCCCTCGAGCTCGTCCCCCGGTTCTGGTTTTCCCCGCAGTCCGAGGTGTGTCTTCACCGTTTCCGCTACCGCTCCGGCGAAATGGACAGCCTGCCGCATACCCACGACGAATACAACATCGTCTTCTGCCTGAAGCCAGGGTTGGAATATGCCGTGCGCGGGCGACACGAGGTTCTCGCGCCGGGTGACGTGCTGGTGATCAATCCAGGCGAACTGCATCGCGGTCGTTATGGCTCGGCGGAACTAGATGCGCGCGGCCTGACGATCCACATTCCAGTGCGCGCTCTCAAGGCGGTGCTCTCCAAAATGCGCTTTCCGGGGGATCTGGACCACAACCGCGTCCAGTTCGTCGACAAGGTGAGCGATCCATCGCTCGTCCCGCTGGTCGAAGAGCTGATTCAGGAGATCGATCACCGGCCAAGCGGATACGAGATGATCGTGGATTCCATCGTTTTGCAAATTCTCGTGCACTTGTTCCGCAATCTTCTGCGGCCGTCGTTTCAGACGGGCATCGTGCCCGAGCCGCGCCAATTGCCGTCCTGGCAGATGGTGCGAGCGCTGGAATACATGAACGCGCGCGGTAAAAGCAAGTTCAGCCTGGCTGAGCTCTGCACCGATCTTGGGACCAGCACTTCGCGATTCATTCAGCTTTTCAAGAATTCGGTCGGCAGCGTCAGTCCGCACGTCTATTACAACCGTTTGATTGTAGAAAAAGCCCAAAAATTGCTCGTGTCGAGCGACCGGGCCATCAAAGAAATCGCGTACGAGTTGGGTTTTCAGAACGAGAGCCACTTTTGCAAGGTTTTCCGGTCCTGCGCCGGGACAACGCCGGGTAGTTACCGGGATCAATCGCACCGGATGTTCTGAAATTGCATTTCCCACAAGAACTAAAGCGGCAGGGATACGAATTATCTTGGCATGACACGCGAGACCATTTTATGATGGCGTGCTGCGGATGAAAATCGCCAAGCTCGAATTTACCCCGATTAACATACCTTACACGCACCGCGAGGTCAGCTCGCAAGTCAACCGGGACGGCGTGTCGGATGTGATTGTCAAAGCCACCACCGACGACGGCCTGGTGGGCTGGGGAGAAGCGTGCAGCGGAGCCGATCTCGCGTCCGTGGAAGTCGCCCTGCGGGCCATGGAACCGTTTGTCTTAGGCCGCAGTCCGTGGTCGAGCGAAGCCATTCGCGCCGACCTGTGGCACAAAGGCATTTGGATGTTCCGCAAGCCCACGGCCAGCTTCGCCTATGCCGGCATCGACATGGCGTTGTGGGACATCTGCGGCAAAGCCAGTAACCAGCCGCTCTACAACCTGTTCGGTGGCAAAGTTCGGGACAGCGCGAATTACTTCTACTACCTGGCGCGGGGAACCGCGGAGTCGCTAGTGGCGCAATGTCGCGATGGAGTCGCCCGCGGCTACCGCGTTTTCTACCTCAAAGTCGGTTTGGACATCGACGCCGAATATGAAATGGTGCGCATCGTCCGCGAAGCCATCGGCACGGACCGCCGCCTGCGTTTGGACGCCAATGGAGCCTGGACCGTCAACGAAGCGATCCGCAATCTGGACCGGCTGGACGAATTTCACATCGATTTTATCGAGCAACCCGTGATGCCCGACCCCGTTGCCGGCATGCAGGAAGTGCGCACGCGCATACGTGTGGCCGTGTGCGCCAATGAAGGCATGTGGACCTCCGAGGATGCGTACCAGCAAATCACCAGGCGCACCGCCGATGTCTACTGTTTCAGCCCTTATTGGGTGGGATCGCTGGCGCAGTTCCAGCGGCTGAGCCGGGTGGCCGCGATGGAAGGGCTCCTAGTCTGCAAACATACGCACGGGGAATTTGGCATTGCCGCTGCTGCCGCCCACCACCTTATTCTTACCCTCCCCAACATCGTGGAGGGCAATCAGCAAACCGCGCAGATGATGTGTGACGACATCTTGAAAACGCAGCTCCCGATCGCGCGCGGGCCGGAGTGGGGAGTGCCAGAAGGCGCCGGTCTGGGCATCGAGGTGGATGAGGAAAAAGTTCACAAGTACCACGAATCGTATCGCCGCGAGGGACAAATCCCACCTTACGACCCTAATTTCGTTTGATCGTTTTTTCCGAATACCGCACGGAAAAAGCAATTTTCGACCATCAGTTTCCCTTGCGGTCCCTTTCTCCTCAGCCTACCTTGGTCCTAAGCCAAAATCTGGTGGGGCGCGCCATGGGAGATCCATGGCCAATAGGAGGCGCATGCGGTATCGACTTTCGTTGTACCTTTTCCTGAGTCTGGTGGCGGCGGCGTTTGTGCCGGCCCCGCTTTACTCGCAGGCAGTCGGCAGCATCTCGGGCTCGGTGTCCGATCCTGGCCAGGCGGTGATTCCCAGCGCCACGGTGACGGCGGTCGAGAAGAACACCAACTTCACGCGCACCACGACCACGTCCGCCGACGGGAACTATGCGCTGCCGCGGCTCCCTGTGGGAACCTACATCGTAACTGCCGAAGCCTCCGGTTTCGACAAATCATCAGTGGACGTCACACTGGACGTCGAACAGAAGCGGGAAGTGAACTTCACGCTCGCGGTGAAGGGCGTAGCCACGCAAGTGGACGTTACCGCGACAGCCGTCACGCTCAACACCACGACCGGCACGATTGGCGGCTTGGTGGAAGGCCGGCAGGTAGCGAATCTGCCGCTCAACGGACGTGACATCACCAACCTCATGCTCATGCAGCCCGGCCAGGTAGCCGAGAATAATAGCTCGTTCCCGTTCCAGGTGAACACTTCGGGTAACGGCAACCGCGGCGTAACCGGCTCGAGTTATCTCGATGGCATGGATTCCACCGATAACGAGTTGGGTGGCGGGCAGTTCGGCAACTTCAACCTCGACGCCGTAGCCGAGTTTCGCGTATTGCAGAACAATTACTCGGCTGAGTACGGCAGAGGTTCAGGCACGATCGTCAGCCTGGTTTCCAAGACCGGCACGAACGAGTTGCACGGGTCGGCATTCGAATTTCTGCGCAACGACAAATTCGACGCCCGGAATTTCTTCGCCCCTAAAGTCGCGCCCTTCCGCCGCAACGAGTTCGGCGTAACCTTCGGCGGGCCCATTATCATTCCAAAGATCTATAACGGCAAGAACAAGACCTTCTTCTTCTTTCAATACGCCGGATTCCGCCAGCGACTGGCGACGCCGGTGGTCTACGCGGTGCCCACACCCGACGAGCGCAAGGGCTTGGTGACGATCTCACCGACCAATGGAGCGCCCTACCAATTACAGGTGCCCGTGCTGCCGGATGTTGCGACCATTCTGAACAAGTATCCGCTGCCGAACAATCCCGGTGGCACGTTGGGGGCCCGCACGTTCCAATCGGCCTACAGTCAGGGGGTTAATCGCGATCAGTACTCCGGCCGTTTGGATCAGCGCTTCTCCGAACGGGACTCGTTCTTCTTCCGTTACAGCAATGCTACCAACGTTCTGCCGAACCAGGATCCGAATGAGGCCATCATCAATCCGGCGTTTACGAACGACTTGCGGAGCGACTGGATCAATTCGGGTTTCAGCGAAACGCACTTGTTTTCGAACACCCTGATCAACGAAGTCCGTATCAGCGGTATGCAGTCCAAGGAACAGACGGTACCAAAGGTATTTGATGTCACTCAGGTGAACTTCGCGGATGGCGCTCTCTATCCCTATGGCACTTCAGGCGGGGGATTCAGCCTGATCCCGTTCACGCTGGTCTATCGGGACGCCATGACCTGGGTAAAGGGGCGGCATACGATGAACTTCGGCGGCGAGTATCGTGGCGTGCAATCGAGTTACTTCGGCAGTTCGATTGGCGGTCCAAACGGCGTTTATACTTTTGCCGCGGGTTCTCCGCTTCCGGTGGCCGTCTCTTCTGTGGACGGCGCGCACAATCTGAATCCCGGCGACCCGAGCCCGAGCGCGCTGGTCAGCTTCATGACCGGCATCAGCCAGTTCTATCAGCGCAGCGTGGCCTACCCTGGCTATGGACCTCCCGGCGGCGGGTTCGCGCCGTTTTCCATGCGCCGCTTCCACTGGGGCGGCTGGTTCCAGGACGATTTCAAAGTGACAAAGAACCTGACTGTCAATCTGGGCCTGCGATACGAGTACAACAGCGTGCCCACCGAGACGGGCAACCGTCTGGCGGGCATCGTCGATGGCGTGAATTTTCTCTCGGACAAATCCTTGTTCCGGCGCATGGTTCTAAACCCGCAGCCGATTTATCGTGAAGACTACAAGGGCTTCGGGCCGCGCGTCGGCTTTGCCTGGAAGGCGCTACCGAAGACGGTAGTGCGAGGCGGCTTCGCCGTGTTCACGAATCTGCCGCTGTCACAAACCGCGGATCAGCAGGGCTTCAACTTCCCGTTCTCGGGAACTAGCGCCGCCCCGAATCTTGACTTCACTGCGGCGCCCCGGCCGCTGGCCTTGCCTCCGATTCACGACCTGAAAGGTAACGTGGTACCGACCGGCGGCAATTCCAAGACGGTTCCACCGAATGATCCGATCGATCTGACGCCATACCCCGGCCTGCTCACCAACGTGACGACGAACGATTATCACAATGGCTACACGCTCAGCGGCAACTTCACCATCGAGCGTGAGCTGCCATGGGATTCGGTGTTGCAGGCAGGCTACGTTTTCAACAACGCCATAAGCCTCTACGGTTCTCAATATCCCAACGGTTACGCGGGTGCGGCGCCGGATATCGCTGTGTTCACCGCGGTGAATCCCAGCCTGAGCGAATTCCAGTTGACCGATAACCACGCTCATTCGACGTACAATGCGCTGCAGGTCACGCTGCGAAAGACCGCACCGAGGGCCGGGCTGACCTTCCAGTTGTCCTATACCTATTCACGTGCCATGGATAACGCGACCACAGTGTACAACGGAGACGGAGCGAACTCCGCTGTGACGCAAAATAATCCCACATGCTGGAGTTGCGAAAGAAGCCGCGCTTCCTTCGATGTGCCACACCGGGTAGTGGTCAACTTTTCGTATCAAATCCCATTCGACAAAGCAGCGTCCCACCTGCCCAGGCGCTTGACGCAGGGCTGGACGCTATGGGGTATCACAACCGCCAGTTCCGGATTCCCGTTCACCGTGTTAACGCCGTTCGGCAGCAAGCGTTACGGGATCGACAACTACGCCGGCGGCACAGTGAGGCCGGACCTGGTGTCGACGCCGACTTTGAAGCGTGGCGGCGGCGCACCGGAGGAGCAGTTCTTTTCCAATGAAGTCCTGGCCGATAACACGAATATGATTCAGGCCGTCAACAATAATCAGAACTTCAACGGCCAGTTCTTCGCCGTCGCTCTGGACAGCTTGAACGGCAGCACGGTGGCAGCTCACCCCGGCAATCTGGGCCGTAATACATTCCGCAACTCCGCATTCAGCAACCTCGACTTGTCGCTAGCCAAGGACACGAAGCTATTCGAGCGATCGTTGCTGCAATTCCGGGCCGAGTTCTTCAATATCTTGAACCAGCATGCGTTCGGGTTTCCAAATCGAACCTTGACGAGTCCCGGGTTCGGAGTCTCGACCTCCACGATTGGCGATCCGCGTGAGATTCAGCTTGGGTTGCGGTTGATCTTCTAAGCGCGTCGGCCCAACGGGCGTTCGCGCTTCCTCCGCAGCCGAGGTCAGGGTCCGGTCCGCGCCGATGGGCGATGTAGCGCCCTGGGTTTGGCCTGACCCTGTTCTAAATTGGCAGTTTCCGAGGCCGATTCACGACCTCGGGACGATACGGGATGTGCCCGCCCGACGCAGCGCTGATATACTTGAGGATTAGGTTGCCGCGTGCTATCGCGACGATCGTCCACAGGCCAATATACAACTCTCATGGAGCGATGATGTTACTGAACAGGGTGTCTCATGAGGGGTGTCGCATGGGGCGCATTGCCGCTGCCATTCTCCCTGGCGCGATCCTCTCGATCGGTTCCATGCTGCTCGCCGCTCGCGCCGAGACTTCCAAGAACCCTCCGGCTAAACCCGCCACATTTGAAGCCGACATCGTCCCGATTCTGAAGAATCGCACCTGCCTGGGATGCCATGGGCCCAGCCTGAAGATGAAGGAGTTGAATCTCAGCACCTTTCAAACGGCGCTCCAGGGCAGCGAGTCGGGTCCCGTCATTGTGCCGGGAAAGCCGGATGAAAGCCGCCTGTTTCACATGGTTAAAGAGGGGCTGATGCCACCCGGCGGCAAGATTCGTCTGTCGGACGAAGAACTCGGCACGATTCGCGGGTGGATCGAAGGTGGGGCTAAATCTGCCGCCGAGCCTCACGCCGAAGCCGCGCTCGCCAGAGTAACGCAGGATGACGTGATTCCGCTCATGCTGCTGCGCTGCACCGTGTGCCACGGTTTGCGCCGGCAGGAAGCCGGTCTCGATCTACGCAGCAAAGAATCGATGTTGAAGGGCGGCAAATCGGGGCCGGCCATCGTGCTTGGTAAACCCGAGGAGAGCTTGCTGATCAAGCGCGTGCGGTCCGGCGAAATGCCGCCGAAGAAGCGCCTGATTCAGGTCGGTGTGAAGCCCATGGCTCCGGCCGAGGTCGACAAGATCGCGCGCTGGATTGAGTTGGGCGCGCCGATCGAAGCGGAGCCGCCCGATCTCGCCGCAACCGCCGCCGACCCGCTGGTTTCAGAGAAAGATCGCCGGTTCTGGTCGTTCCAGCCGCCCCAGGCAGCCGCGCCGCCAACGGTGCAAAATGTGGATCGCGTGCGCAACCCCATAGATGCGTTTCTGTTGAGCAAGCTCGAACAAAAAGGCCTCTCGTATTCACCCGAGGCGGACAAACTGACGCTGATGCGCCGCGCGTATCTGGACCTGATCGGCCTGCCGCCCGCGCCCGCGGAAATCCAGGCGTACCTCGCCGACAAGAGTGCGGATGCGTACGAGAAGCTGATCGACCGCCTGCTGGCGTCGCCGCACTACGGTGAGCGCTGGGGCCGCTACTGGCTGGATGCCGCCGGTTACGCCGATTCCGAAGGCGGCAAGCTGGACGCCGACCATCCGCGGCCGTATGCCTGGCGTTATCGCGACTATGTGATCCAGGCATTCAACCAGGACAAACCGTACGACCGATTCCTGAAAGAGCAGATTGCCGGTGACGAGTTGGTCGATTACGAGCACGCGCCCGCCATCACGAAGCAGATGATGGATAACCTGGTCGCCACCGCGTTCCTGCGCATGGCGCCCGACTCTACGAGCGAGCGCGAAGTGAATTTCGCCGACGATCGACTGGACGTGGTTGCGGATGAAATCGATGTGTTCAGCTCGACCGTTCTAGGCCTCACGATGAAGTGCGCGCACTGCCACACTCACAAGTACGATCCGCTGCCGCAGCGCGACTATTATCGCCTAGCCGCCGTGTTCAAGGGCGCGTATGACGAGCACGACTGGCTGCAGCCGCTCTACATCAAAGAGACCAGTGTCATCCGCACCAAGACCCAGGGCCGGCTGCTGCCGTACGTCACTCCCGGCAAGACGCCGTACGAACTAGCCGAAGAAGAGCGCAACCGCGAGGATTTCAACGGTGAGATAGATCGCCAGCTCGCGGCATCGAAATCCGCTTGGGAAGAAAAGACCGCGCCCCTCAAGAACAGAGTTCTGGACGAACGCCTGAGCAAACTACCGAAATCACTGCAGGACGACCTGCGCGCTGTGGCGGCGACGTCCGTTGAAGGCCGTACCGAAGTCCAGAAATATCTGGCCGAGAAGTTCGCTGCCACATTGAAAGTAACATCGAGCGACCTGAAAGCCGCCAACCCAGCCTACGCGCAAGACGAAGAAAAGTACGAGAGCGAGGCCAAGCTCCTCGAAGCGAAGAAGATTCCAGACCCGAAGATCCAGGCCCTATGGGATCGCGGCGAGCCCTCGCCAACATATATACTTCGGCGCGGCAGCCCGTCGAGCTTCGGCCCGCTCGTCGAGCCGGGCATTCCATCTGCGTTGATCAGCGGCCTGAAACCGTACGAGATCCGGGAGCCTTGGCCGGGCGCGCACAAGACCGGTCGGCGTCTCGCGCTGGCCAACTGGCTGGTGCAGCCGAACCATCCTCTCACGGCGCGCGTAATGGTGAATCGCATCTGGGCGCGGCACTTTGGCGAAGGCATCGTCAAATCGCTCGGCAATTTTGGGCATACCGGCGCGTCGCCTTCGAATCAGCAGCTGCTCGACTGGCTGGCGGTCGACTTCGTGAAGCAGCAGTGGAGCATGAAGGCCATGCACCGCCTCATGATGACGTCCGAAGCATACCGGCAAAGCTCCGCGGTGACGCCGGCTCTTGAGAAAGCCGATCCTGACAACGTGCTAGTCTCGCGCATGCCGCTCCGCCGCATGGACGCCGAGGTTCTGAACGACACTATGCTGCAAGCGGCGGAACGGCTCGATAGCCGCATGTTCGGCCCGCCCGATCCAGTGCTGGTGCGCGAGGACGGACTCGTCACTCCGATCGAATCCGAAACCGGGTGGCGGCGCAGCATCTACGTGAATCAGCGGCGCTCTAATTTACCCACCATCCTGGACAATTTCGATTTCCCGCAGTTGAGCCCGGCGTGCCTGGCGCGGACGCAATCGAATGTCGCGCCACAGGCGCTGCACCTTTTGAATAACGCCACTGTATATGAGCTGTCGGGCGATTTCGCGAAGCGGCTTGAAAAAGAAGCTGGCTCGGATGTACGCCACCAGATCGAGCAGGCGTACTGGATCGCGCTCTCCCGCGCGCCTAGCCCGGAAGAAATGCGGGTCGCAAGTGAAGACTTATTGAAGTTGCAGCAGGCCGCGGCGAAGGCGAAGGCCGCGGATGCCGGGCACAAAGCGTTGACGGCATTCTGCCACACGTTGCTGAACTCGGCGGCATTTCTGTATATCGATTGAGGTTCTTATGTCACGTTCGGATCACTACGGACTCGCGCAGCGCCTGACGCGGCGCAACTTCTTCGAGAGGTTCTCGGATGGCATCTGCGGCACCGCTCTGGCGACGCTGCTGAGCCGTGATCTTTACGCCGCCAGCATCGACTCCTCTGACGGACTCCCCGAAGGTCACCGCCGCGTATACGATCTGAATCCGCGCGCGCCCCACTTCTCGCCAAAGGCAAAGGCCGTGATTCACTTGTTCATGAACGGCGGGCCAAGCCAAATGGATCTTTTCGATCCTAAGCCGGTACTTGAAAAGCACAATGGCGAAGCCTATTTCGATAAGGTCGCCGCCGACCTCACCGGACCCGAGCAGGCCGGTGGACTGCTGCGCAGCCCGTTCCAGTTTGCGCAACACGGAAAAGCCGGCATGTGGGTCTCGGATCTTATGCCGCATCTGGCGGAACAGGCAGACAGGCTCTGCGTGATCCGTTCCATGTTCACCGTGCATCCCAATCACGAGCCCGCGCTATTTGTGATCCATTCGGGCCGGACGCTACCTGGGCGGCCGTCGCTGGGATCGTGGAGCGTCTTCGGACTCGGCAGCGAAAATCAGAATTTGCCTGCTTACGTGGTGCTTGACGATCCGCTGGGATTGCCGATCAACGGTACCCAAAATTGGCAGGCGGGATTTCTGCCGCCGGTGTATCAGGGCACGCGCATCCGGTCGGTGGGGTCGCCCATTCTCAACTTGCGCCCCGAGTATCAGCAACCTTCCGAGTTCGTCGAGGTGAGCCACGATCTGCTGAGCCGCCTGGACAACATTCACAAGCGCAATCATCCGGGCCAGATGGAACTGGACGCGCGCATTTCAAGCTACGAGCTGGCAGCGCGGCTGCAATTGTCGGCCTCGGATGCGCTCGATGTCATGAAGGAAGACGATGCCACCCGAGCGCTCTACGGCGTTGGCGAGGAGCCGACGGATTCGTATGGCAGACGCTGTCTAATGGCGCGGCGTCTGGTCGAACGCGGTGTGCGTTTCGTGCAACTCTACATTAACGGCCAGATTTGGGACACGCACACCAACCTCGAAGACGGCATGCGCGCCGCCAGCTCCAGGACGGATAAACCGGTGGCCGCGCTGCTCCAGGATCTCGACCGCCGCGGCCTCCTGAAAGACACGCTCGTCGTCTGGGGCGGGGAATTCGGTCGCATGCCCATTGCCCAGTTGGGCGGCAACCCCCGCGAATCCGGACGAGACCATAATCCGCGCGGATTCTCTTTATGGATGGCGGGCGGCGGCGTGAAGCCCGGTATGATGTACGGCGCCACCGACGACTTGGGCTACGAAGCCGTCGAGAATAAAGTCAGCGTCACCGACTGGCACGCGACGATCCTTCACCTGCTAGGCCTCGATTACGAACGGCTGGTCTTCGATCAGAACGGGCTGAAAGAAAAGCTGACGTCGGTCTTCGAAGCGCGCGTAGTCAAAGAAATTCTCGCCTGATAGTTAGACTCTCGCAGGCGTTTGCCATTCTGCCAAAAGCACGGATCGAGCCGGGTAGGTTGATCGGCTGTTCACTGTGTGCATGCGATCTGAGTCGACCCCTCTTTAAACGCGGATTGGCATTCTATATGCTCTACATTTCGCATGCGGTCTAATCGGTTATTTCTTTTGATCTTGCTGTCAGGCGCGCAGACGAAGGCTGCCGATGTCTGTAATCCCACGAAACTCGTTGGACCTTATGCGTTTCAGTTATCGGGGTCGACCACCATTTCCGGGACACCCAAACCGACCGCTAGCCTGGGCCGGATCACCTTCGACGGGAGTGGCGGCGTGAGTGGAACGGCCTCCGCCACGTTCAACGGTCTCCTCCTGGGGAATCCGGTTACGGGAACCTACGAGGCGAAGGTGGACTGTTCGGTCACCTGGAAGCTGCAGGACGATTCCGGTGCCTTCCAGAATTTCAGCGGAACTCTTTCTGCCGACGGAAGGCGTGTGGAGTTCCGGCAGACCGACCCTGGCGGCGCGCGGCGCGGGATCATGCAGAAAACTTCCGATACGTGTTCGGCGGCGGATCTTCAGACGAAATACAAATTCAGAATCTCGGGCAGCACCACACCAATGCAACCCGGGGAAGTCTCGCATACGGTCGCCGCGGAAGGAACGGTCGACGTTGCCCAGAACGGAAGTTTTCAGGTAGATAACGATTGTTCAGTGCACTTCGTATTGACGCTTCCGCTTGGATCTTCAACGATGAGCATGCGCGGATTTCTGGTGAATGGAGGCAAAGAGATTCTCGCCTTCCAGACGGATCCGGGCGCCATGGTGGCGGCGCGTTTCAGCTCCGATTCAAGGTAACCCAGACAGGCGCGGCAGAGTGAGCGGCATCTGCCCGTGCCCTCCGCTAGCGCCCTTCATCTACGACCTCAATGGCGTTGATGCAAGCGTAGTTCTTGACAGGGACAAACGAAAACACAAGCTTACCCTGCGCGTTCGGCTGGAGCGAGTGAAATACTTTGCGAATCGGACGGTCCTCGCCGCCGGCCTCCTTGAAAATATCGAAATTGCGCAGCAATGCTATGCCGTTCATATAGACGTCAAAAACGCGGTCACCCGCGCCGCCCCCAGCGGGTTTCTTGGGGCCGAACCAGGTTTCGCAAAACAATAGAGTGGCGGTGTACCGGCCGGGCACAACCGGAATCGAATACGCGAAATTTCCGTAGCGCTCACCCATGTATAGCTCAGCATCGACCGTTCCTTTGATCGGTTCGGCGCGCGTAACTCGCTGGCCCCGGATAAAATAATTGTCTGCACCCCACACCTTGCCGTCTTTTGTATTGACCGAGGTATCGCGCGCGACGATTCGTATCGGACGGAGTCCGCCGGGAACGCCGGGAAGGATCTCGATGGCGTTCAAGAAAGAGTTTTCCTTAACCGCTCGCGGAAACGTCAGGTGGAGAAATCCATCTGGGGCGGGCGAAACCTCTTTGTACACTTTGATGTCCGCTGTGTTCGCGCCCGGCGCGTCTGTCACGACATCCAAACCCGAGACCAGGGGTTTCCCGTTCGCCAGGATGTCGAAGAGGCGATAGGTTTCGCCTCCCCCCGCTATGTTGCCGTCACCGAAGAGAGTTTCTGCGAAGTAGAGATGCAGTTCGTAAACACCGGGCTTGAGTGGTATATCGTAGCTGAAGATGCCCTCGCGGCGCGATTGAAAGATGACCGGGTCCTGCGTTCCGATGATGTGGTAGCCCGATGGGGCGCTGAAAACGGCGCCGCCTTTGAAAAAGCGGTCGCCGCTCCACGTGTTGCCAAAATGATCGACGTACCGCGCCACGCCGGAGCCCGCCAGCAGGCGGATTTCCTGGCCCGTTTGGCCTGAAACCAGCGGCAACTCCGGGCTATCGGCATTCGCTACGGGCGACACAAGGCGCAACTGCGGCGCCAGCCGCCACACGGCAAGCATCAAAACCACAACCATTGCCGCTCCTGCCAGCCAAACGAGCCGTCTTCTGGGCGTTACGGGACTGTGGACTGCAACGGCCTGCGGAAGAGGTGCCAATGGTACATTCAGCGGCGCCTCGAGGGACTCGATCTCGTCGTCCGGCCGCTCCGTTTGCACCATGACGGCCCGTGCATCTTCCTGCAATACGAATTGCGGAACGTATTGACCGGCCGGAATGACGATCTGGATCGAGTGACTTGCTCCCTCTTCCTCGTAATACTGGCGCAGCCGCTTGCGCAGTCGATGCGCCTCCACGCGCACAATCGAGTCCCGCTTTTGATCGAAGTCCGGAGTCCGCCCCAGCGCCTCTACGGCGATATTGTATTCCTTGATCTGGCTGGCTTCTCCGTCCAGATACTTGGAGCAGATGTACGATAGAAATTGCGCAAGACTGGGCGCATGTGCAAACAGTCCGGAGCTCAGAATGGCATCCAGCTCGGCCTTCGCCACTTCCTTACCCGCTAACCCCTGCATCGGCGCAGAAATCTCAAGCCCCTTGTATTTTGTGTGGAAGTATATCATCAAAGCGTTAACGCATGCCAGCCCCCTGTGTAACGTGGTTGAAAAGGCGGGATTTTTCGGTGTAACGTTCGGTTCTTAAGAATCGCTTGCCAGCACGGGCTAGAATAGAAAATTCCGATGCGATTGGGCCGGCGGTCACGGTGGCTGACATTTCTCTTGGCGGCAGCCTCGGCTTGGCCCCGGTCCCAGTCTTCCGGTAGCGCACAGGAAGCATTTGCGCGTGGAACATCGCTTCATGGCGCCGGCGACTTCGATGGCGCCATCCGGGAATATCGCGCCGCGCTTGCGCTCGACCCCGCGAATTTTGAAGCCCGCTCGAATCTCGGCGTCGCGCTGGCACGCATAGGGCATTACGAGGAAGCCATCACTGCCTACCGCCAAGCGCTTGAAAATGCGCCACCTGCCGCCGCGAACCACCTGCGGATGAATCTGGCTCTGGCTTACTACAAGTCGGGCCAGATCTCCGAAGCAGCGGGTCTTTTCGGCGAGGTTCGAAAACAGCTCCCCAACGATCTGCAAGTCAACTTGCTGAGTGCGGATTGCTACTTGCGCCTTGGGAACTTCGAGCGCGTGATCGCGCTGCTCTCGCCGTTTGCTTCCGCGGGCTCCGGCGACCGCGCCGTGAACTACATGCTGGGCATGGCCTTCATTCGCAGCGGAAACGTCGAAAAGGGCCAGGCGCTGGTGGACAGCATCCTCCGCGACAGCGAATCCGC
The DNA here is from genome assembly GCA_035577325.1 of Bryobacteraceae bacterium. GTDB lineage: Bacteria > Acidobacteriota > Terriglobia > Bryobacterales > Bryobacteraceae > QHXW01. The sequence continues at coordinate 16,705 of DATLVQ010000430.1, forward strand.
CGAAGCCCACTTCCTTCTCGGCTCGGTCGCATTCATGGCGAAAGATTATCCCGGCGCCGTCAAGGAATTCTACAGAGCCGTGACTATCAACCCTGTACTGCCATCGCTTCAGTCGTACTACGGTCAGGCTCTGCTGTTCACGGGCGATTCAGACGGCGCGGCAGCCGCTTTCCGCGTGCAGCTCGCTTCCGATCCAAACGACTACGATGCGAACCTGGGGCTGGCTCAGATTCTGGTGCGACGCCGCCAGTATGCAGAGGCTCGTCAGCTTTACGAGCGGGCGCTTCGCGTGCGTTTCGGCTCGGCCGAGGCCGCCTACGGCCTCGCCGAAGTAGATTTGGCGGAACATCGTCCGGAACAGGCTCGGGTGCGCCTCGAAGAGATTACGTCGCGCTGGCCGAGCTATGCCGCGGCCCATCGCGCCCTATCAACTGCTGACGAAGAACTGGGCCGCAAACCGGAAGCCGCCCGCGAACGCGCCGCGGCCGCCACCCTTGAGGGCAGCAAGGATTTTGGAGGCATTCCGATCGGTTCTGCGGCGCCGGATTTCACGCTGCTGCGTTCTTCCGGCGATCGTCGACTCCGTCTGTCCGAGTTCCGCGGCAAGCGCCCTATCGTGCTTGTCCTGGGCAGCTATACCTGCCCCAAGTTTCGCTTGCAGGCCCCTGTTTTGAACGCCTTATACGAGCGCTACCACGACCGGGCCGAATTTCTGCTGGTCTATATTCGCGAAGCTCATGGGGCAGGTTCCTGGCAGAGTACGATCAACAGGCGCGAAGGCATCGACCTCGCCGACCCCGCGACATTCGAGCAAAAACGCGGGTATGCTGCCTCCTGCGTGCGCAAGCTCAAGATCCCATACACTGCGGTTGTTGATGCTTTCGACAGCACTACGGAGAAGGCTTATGTCGCATGGCCCAGCCGGCTGTATTTGGTTGACAAACAGGGCCGCGTGGCGTTCAACAGTCTCCTTGATGAGTTGAATTTTGATGCACCGGCTCTCGACTCAGCCATTCAGTCGCTAATCGGTCACTAGGTAACCGCCGTTTGGAACCGCGTAACGGAGACCCACAACTCTATGGATAATAGGGCATATCAGGGTCTTTGAGAAGCGTTAACCCCTTTAACCTAGTATTTCTAATACTACCTTTATATTATCGCTGGAGCCACGTCGCTTTGAAACTGTCACCACGTGAAGGGGTTAGAAACCACCATGACGAACTGGACGAAATTCCTCGTCGGAATCGCTTTGTTGACTTTTGGCGCCACGAACCTGCCGGCGCAATCCATTTTCGCAACCCTGACAGGGGTGGTCTCCGACCCTTCGGGCGCAATCATACCGAACGCGACGGTGAAGCTGAAGAGTGAGGCGACCGGCTCTCTTCGCGATACCGTCAGCAATTCCGATGGCTATTTCAGCTTCACTTCGGTTCCCGTGGGCGACTTCACGTATGAATTGTCGGTTGAGGCGCAGGGGTTCTCCACCTACAGGGCGACAGGCATTGCCCTTGGGGGTGGCGACAAGCGGAACCTGAATGTCACCTTAACTGTTGGGGCAACGGCCGAAACCGTTGAAGTCAGTGCCAGCGCCGAAGCGCTCACCACCGTCGACTCGGGCGAAAAAGCGGCAGTGTTGACCACTAAGGAATTGCAGAACTTCGTGCAGGTGGGGAGCAACGCGGCCGAATACATCAAAATCATGCCGGGCTTCGCCATCAACAACGGCACGTCAAACAAGGCGAACTACGACGGTCAAGTTATCGGCATCAACGCCAACGGTGACGCAGGCAGCCAGAGTCCGTTGAATAATGCATTCTCGTACAACGGGCTGCCAGGCAACTCGCTGGATATCACGGCGGACGGTGCGCACGTTTCCGACCCGGGCTGCAATTGCGACACGCCGGTGAATCCGAACTCGGACATGATCGCCGAGTTCAAAGTGCAGACCTCGAACTTCAGCGCCGAGAGCCAAAAAGGTCCTATTGTCGCGAGCTCGGTAGCGAAGTGGGGCGGCAACGAGTTCCATGGTTCAGGCTTCTTTTACGCCAGGAACTACACGCTGAACGCCAATGACGCACTGTTCAATGCGACGGGAACGCCGCAACCCCAAAACAAATATTACTATCCCGGTGGCACCATCGGAGGTCCCGTGCTGATCCCCGGGACGCGGTTCAACAAGAACCGAAACAAGCTGTTCTTCTTCACCGGCTACGAGTACTTCTACCAGGTGCTGGATACGGGCCTGCTGCGCGCGACAGTGCCGACTCCGGGCATGCTGACCGGCAACTTCTCGCCGTCCGAAATCGCCAAGACCGGTCCTTTCACTGCGTCGGGCGGCCCTCCGGGACAACTCAACGCAGCCGCTCTGGGGCAGTTTCCTGGCGGGATCATCCCAGCCTCGCAAGTCGATCCGAATATGGTGGCCTTGATGAAGTTGTATCCGGGCGCGAACGCGACGCCCACTCAATCCGAGCCGTACAACTACATTCAAGCGGAAACCTTTAACCAGAACAACACGCAATGGATGTCGCGCGTGGATTACAACATAAGCGACAACACGAAGCTGTTCGTGCGCTATAACCTGCAGCGCGAGACCCAGCAGTTCCCGGTGGGATTGTGGTGGCGCAACGGCAATCAGGTTCCTTATCCGACGCCGGTTTTGGGGAAGAACCGCTCCGATTCCGTCACCGCCTCGCTGACTCACGTCTTCAGCCCATCGATGACGAACGAGTTTGTCTTCGGCTATACCTTCATTGGTTTCCCGAACGTTTTCAAAGATCCAAAGAAGGTGGACCGCGCGGCGGTGGGCTATGGCTACCAGGGCCTGTACAAGAACGGCGTGGCTCAGATTCCGTCGTTTGGGAGCTGGGGTGGTGCCGAAGCAGCCCTGATCTTTAATCCAGGCGGTTTCGAAGCCGGCGGACCTTCCTCGGGTCTGTATGCCAACAAATATATGCCCAGCGTGAGCGACACGGTGTCGAAGGTCTGGGGCACACATACAGTTAAGGCTGGGTTTTTCTGGGAGTGGATCCGCAATGCCCAGCCGGCCAGCAATAACACCAACGGCATGTTGACGGTAGGGCCCTGGAACGGCAATTCTTACGGTAACTTATTTGCCGACCTTGTGACCGGAAACATTACCGACGGGTATACAGAGACTTCCTTTAACCGCATCAACGACATTGCTTACAAGACGTACGAAGGCTTTGTGCAGGATTCCTGGAAGGTCAACAAGAGGCTGACGCTCGAGCTGGGTCTTCGTCTGACACACTTCCAGCCCTGGATAGACCGGATCGGGGATGGCTACTCCATTTTCGATTACTCAAAATACAGTTCCAGCTGCGCACCCTCGGATTATTGCGGTTTCTTGTGGCACAAGAAGGATCCGAGTGTACCGCTGGGCGGTTTCCCCACGCGGGCACTCTTTTACCAGCCGCGCCTTGGCATGGCCTATGACCTGACGGGCAGCGGAAAGACAGTGCTGCGCGGCGGCTGGGGACGCTACTACTTCCACTCGGGCCAGTTCACAGCCGGACTGGACGTGTCCGCGGGAGTGCAGTCCGTGACGGTGAATACGAGTACCATTGGCGGCGCGCATCTGTTTGCCAAGAACCTCGATTCACTCAATTTCAGCAGTGCGGCGCTCTCACCCGCGGCCGTAGACAGCAAGGACGACAGGCAAGCATATACAGACAACTACAACCTCACGATTTCACGGCGCCTGCCATGGTCGAGCCTGCTGGAAGTAGCTTATGTGGGCAACCAGACTCGGGACATCGCCGGCAACTTGACGAACATCAATCTGGTTCCTGTGGGCTCCCTGTTGTCGAGCAATAATGGCGGCGTGGATCCTGCGTCGCTCGATGCGAACAAGTTCCGTCCCTTATTGGGCTTCTCGGATCTGCAACTCGCCACGAATCGGGCTTGGGCAAACTATAACTCGTTGCAGGTGACATGGGTACGCACGCAGGGGCGTTACACCATTAATGCGAATTACACATACGGCAAAGCCTTGGGCATTGTAAACTTCGCCGACCAGTTCAACCTGAACAATGACTATGGTGTCCAGCCAGGCAACCGCACGCACATTTTCAATATTGCTTATTCGGTGGAACTGGGCAACTTCACGCACAACAAAATCGGCGGCGGCGTGATCAACGGCTGGCAGCTCTCTGGTATCACGCAGTATCAGAGCGGCGCCAATCTCACAGGCTTCAGTGGTTCAAATGGCAGCGCCAACTTCAGTGTGAACCTCAACAGCCTCAAGGTCCCAGGCACCACCTACAACATCAATAACCAGTCGCTGCTGGGGACAACCGATATCCAGCTCAACCCGATCCTGACTTGCAATCCGGCGTCCGGTCTCGGGCACAATCAGTACATCAACGCAAGCTGTTTCGCACCTCCGACGCAGATCGGCCAGAACGGGCCTACCGAACTGCCGGCGATATACGGTCCGGCGTTCTTTAACTGGGACCTGGGGTTATTCAAGAACTTCCAGATCGGCGAATCGAAAAAGCTGCAGTTCCGTGTCAACGGGTACAACTTCCTGAATCATCCGTTGTGGTCCTTCAACGGGACGAACCTGAATCTCGGCTTCGACGGAACCACTGGGAAGTTGAATACGCCGGACTTCGGGACAGTCACCGAGAAGCAGGGCCACCGCGTGATACAGCTGGCGGTGAAGTTCTTCTTCTGATCGCGGGCTGAAAGACCAACGTCAGCGTAGAGGGCCGCCTCAAGAAGGGGCGGCCTTTTTGCTTCGCTGTAGCTTGCCGGGTGCTGAATCGAAGGCGGAAAGCAAGCCGCTCCTCACTTGACCAGCGCGCGAGGAGTAGGATGAACAGAGAGGCAGCTTCTAAGCGCCACCGCGTTACTTGAAAAATCCTGGAGGCCCCAAAAATGCAGCATTGGACTTTTTCGATGGGGTTGCTCGCGCTGGGTGCGCTCGTCTGTTTACCGGCGCTCAGCCAGCAGCCGCCTGCTCCCGCATCCGCCGCGCAATCGTCCACCGTCAAGGCCAACGTCGAGGAAGTCTTGCTGGACATTATCGTGCGAGATAAGAAGGGCAGGCCGATCACCGACATAAAGCCCGACGAGTTGACCGTCACCGACAATGGCACGCCACAGACCATCACCAGTTTCCGGTTGGTGCGTGGAGCAGAGGCAATCAGTCAGACAGGGGCAACTACCAAACTCGACCCGTTGCGGCAGTTGCGCCTCGTGACCCTGGCATTCGAGCCGATGGGAGAGTTGGACCAACGCAAATTGGCGCGGTCGGCTGCGATCGACCTCATCAGCGGCGAGCAGGGCGACAACGTCTACTATGCGGTGATGGCCATCAACACGCGCCTGCTGGTATTGCAGCAGTTCACCAAGGACAAGGAGGTTCTGACCCGCGCCATCGAGCGCGCCACCTCGGGATCCGCGGCCCCGAAGCTGACGTCCGAGTCGGACTCCATCCAGGCTGAACTAAAAAGACAACTCGGCGGGCAGACCGTGGCCGGAGCCGATCAGCCCACAACCCTGCTGGCGGCAGCGAGCCAGGTTGCGAGCCAGAACACATTCCAGGGGCGTCCGCCGGCCGACACCGATTTCACTAAGCCGGTACTAGCTCGCGTGATGCTCGACATGCTGCGCATGGACCAGGCCGTGGCCTCACAAGGCGCGCGGCTCACGATTGCCGCGTTGAAGGCGCTGGTGCAAGGCCTGCAGTCGATGCCGGGCCGCAAGTCCGTGCTGTACTTTACCTGGGGCATGTATGAAACCCCGGAATTGGATGTGCCCTTTCGCAATCTAATGAGTCTGGCTAACCGGGCCAATGTCACGTTCTATTCGGTGGACACTCGCGGAGTGCTCACCCATGGACAAAACCAGGCGGCAACCGGCGAGCTGGTCGGCGCAGCAGCCGGCAGTGCCACGGCGGTGACGCGTACCGAAGGCGCCGTCACGAAGGCGGAAGTTTTTGCGATGGACAGAGCAGAAGTATCGGGGCGGGCTAACGTGCAACTCGCCATCCGCGACTTGGCGGAAGCAACCGGGGGCTTCCTTATCGGCGACAGCAACGATCTTCGCGCGCCGCTGCGTAAGGTGAATGAAGAGATCAGCAGCTACTACGAACTAACTTTCGACCCGCACATCCAGAACTACGATGGCAGCTTCCGTAAGCTGGCGGTCTCTGCCGGCCGGAAGGATGTTGTGATCCACGCGCGAAACGGATACTTTGCGCTGCCGCCAGAGGCGCGTGCCTTGGGCCTGGAGACGTATGAGCTCCCGCTGCTTAGGGCGATATCCGACGGCAAGGTGACCAGCGGCGTCAAATTTCGCTCCGGAGCGGTGCTTCTGGAGCCGCGAAACGAAGGGACCGACCTATCGGTGCTCGTGGAGGTACCGCTACACGAGCTGCAGCCCAAGACAGACGCCGCGAAGAACACGCTCAACGTGCACTGCTCGCTGGCCGCCCTGGTCAAGGACGCCAAGGGCGAGGTGGTACAGAAGCTGAGCCGCGACCGTTCCTTTCAGGTGACGTCAGAGCAGTTGAAGATGGGTAACTTCGTGGACAAGATGATGGTCGCGCTTCCGCCTGGAAAGTACGCGCTCGAAAGCGCGGTGATGGACCGGGAAAACGGCAAGATCGGGACGGCGCGCTCGGAATTCACAATCGCGGCGAAAGCAAGAGGCGTGGGCCTCTCCTCACTCACACTGGTGCGCTCGTTTGCGCCGAACGCCAAGGGGCTCGACTCCAACGAACCTTTTCAGTTCCAGGGTGCGAGCATAACGCCGACGCTGGACAACAGCGTTCACAAGGCGCCAGATGCGGCGCTGCGGCTATTTTTCGTGGTCTACCGGGACCCGTCAATCTCCGCCAAGCCTACCGTCGAAATTGAATTTCTGCAAAATGGCCAGAGCCTGACAAAGGCTTCCCTTCCGCTGCCCGAGCCGGATGCGCAGGGGAGAATCCCGTACGTGATGACCGTGCCGGCCGCCGGCATTCCACCGGGGCTCTATGAGGTTCGCGCCACGGCCCGGCAGGCCGACACGTCGACGGTGACCCGTCTCCCGATCCAGATCGAAGCGATGTAATGGCACGCGAGCGAATGGGCCGCCGCAACCAGTTGTCCGCGCGATTCGCGTCTGTTTGAATTGGGTATAGTGGTCTTGGTTAGTCTCATGTTTCGCCTCATCGCCGGGGTCGTTTGGGGATTTGTATTGCTGGTCCCGACGGCCAGCCCGCAATCTGCGGAACGTTATCTGCAGGATGCCGTCGCTCTCCACCAAAAAGGCGATTTCGAGGGGGCGATCGCCGGCTACCGGGCCTATTTGAAGTTCCGGCCGGACGCGATGGACGCGCGCTCCAACCTGGGCGCCGCGCTGGTGCATCTGGGCCGCTACGAGGATGCCATCGCCGAATACAAGCAGGCGCTGGTGAATAATGGAAGCAACCCAGGGGTTCTGCTGAATCTCGGTCTGGCGTATTACAAGACCGGCCGGTACGCAGACGCCGCGCGACAATTCTCCGCAGTTCGTGCGCTGCAGCCAGAGAATCAACAGGCAGTGTTGGTGCTGGCCGATTGCCGCCTCCGGATGGGCCAGAACAAGGAGGTCGTGGCGCTGCTTGATCCGGTGCGAAAGAAGAACCCGGACGATCTGGCGGTGGTTTACATGCTAGGCACGGCGCTTGTCCGCGATGGGCAGGCCGAGCGCGGGCAGGTGCTGATCGAGCGAATCCTGTGGAACGGCGATTCCGCCGAGGCGCGGCTGCTGCTGGGCACCACCAAGATGATGGCGGGCGACTATGCGGGCGCGCGCAACGATTTGCAGCGGGCCGCGGAACTCAATCCCAAACTGCCCGACGTCTTCGGCTATTACGGCGCGGCGCTGATGACCACCGGCGACACGCCAGCCGCGGTTGACGCTTTCCGCAAGGAACTCGAAGGCAATCCGAACGATTTCACATCGAACCTGGACTTGGGCGCCCTGCTCCGGCAGGACGAGAAGAACCAGGAAGCGCTAGTTCATTTCGAGCGCGCGCTGCGCTCGCGGCCCGGCGACCCCGGCGCGCGCTTTCAGATCGCTTCAATACATTTCGCCGAAGGGAATATCGATGAGGCTCGTGCGGAGCTGGAACAGCTGGTCAAAGAGAGCCCGCAATTTTCCGAGGCCCACGTGACGCTGGCCACGATCTACTACCGGCTCAAGCGCAAAGCGGACGGCGAGCGCGAAAGGGCCATTGTCCAGAAGTTGAACGCACAGAGGCAGGCCACCGAACCGGGCTCACAAACGCCGGGCGGGGCGGGACCCACAAAGCACGAACCATGACCGCGCTATTTCTCCTGCTGCTTTTTGCCGGGACGCAGAAAAGCCCCTCCCCCGCTGTTTCGCCCCGCTTCGCGCAGATTTCCAGGGAGGCGGCTCAGGCGCGCGAGCAGGAGCGGCTGGATGAGGCGGTGAAACTGTATCGCGAAGCCGTGCGGCTGCGCCCCGATTGGAAAGAAGGCTGGTGGTATCTCGGCACGATGTTCTACGACCAAGACCGTTATGACGAAGCCCGTGTGGCCCTGCGCAGGTTCACGGTCCTCGATCCAAAGGTCGCGGCGGCCTGGGCGTTCCTTGGCCTGTGCGAGTTCGAAGCCAAGGCATACGACGAGGCGCTGGTGCATCTGCAGCGGGCGACGGCGCTGGGCCTGGACGCGACTTCGCAGCTCTACACCGTCACGCAGTATCACGCGGCCATGTTGCTCACCCGGTCCGGTAAGTTCGAAGGCGCGCTGGAAGTCCTGATGCGATTGGCCGAACATGGCGGCGAAACGCCGTCCCTAGTGGAAGTGGCGGGTATTGCGGGCCTGCGCAAGCCGCTGCTGCCGGTTGAACTGCCGCCAACCGAGCGTGAACTGGTATTACAGGTGGGGCGGGCCGTGATGGACACCGCGGCGCGCCGGGCGGTCGAAGCACAAAAAGAGTTTGAAAACCTGGTAGCGAGCTACCCGAAAACGGCGAACATCCATTACCTGTTCGGTTCCTTCCTGATGATCAGCGATCCTGATGCCGGATTGCAGGAACTGAAAAAGGAGCTCGATATCTCGCCGCGAAGCCTGCCCGCGCTGCTGCAAATCGCTTTCGAATATCTGAGACGGGGTGACGCCGCGGCGGCGCTTTCCTATGCGCGCCAGGCGGCTGAGATCGATCCGGAATCGTTCGTCGCACATAACGCGCTGGGCCGCGCCCTGGTCGATTCCGGCGACCTGCAAAACGGGATCAGGGAACTGGAACTGTCCAAGCAGCAGGCTCCCGGCAGCCCGCAGACGCGCATCGCGCTAGCCTCAGCGTATGCCAAGGTGGGCCGTAACGAGGATGCCGCGCGCGAGCGCGCCGAGTTTCTCAAGTTGAAGCAATTGTCGAAAAAACCTGGCGAACAGTGACGGACGCGCGGCTTCTCTGTCCCATAGCTTTGTTTGCGGTCTCGGCGTTGGCCACGCCGCGTCCAGATTGCGTCACCTGCCACCGCGCCCAGGCGCTCGCGCAACCGGACACTGGGATGGGGCGGGCACTGGACACAGTGTCTGCGCGCGGCATACTACAAGCCAATCCGAAACTGGTTTTCCGTGACGGCTCCTACTCCTATCAAATCGTGCGCCAGGGAACCGTCAGCATCTACACCGTCACCGATGGCAAGAGCGACATGACTGCGCCGATTGCCTGGGCTTTTGGACTAGGCGCGGCGGGCCAGACTTATGTCTACCATTGGAACGGAAACTGGTACGAGAGCCGCGTGAGCTTCTACAGAAAAGCCGGTGGCCTGGACTTGACGATGGGCGCACTCAACGCTGCGCCCAAGAATCTCGAAGAGGCCGCCGGGCGGCGCATGAGCGTGAAAGACTCGGTTGAGTGTTTCCATTGCCATGCGACCAACGCCATCCGTGCGAACCGCGTCGACACGGATCACATGACGCCCGGCGTGCAATGCGAGCGCTGCCACGGCCCGTCTGAGAAACACGTTGCAGCCTCTAAATCCGGCGATGCGAAGGAAGCGGCGATGCGGAAGCTCGGCGCGCTGACAACCGAAGAGATGTCCGACTTCTGTGGACAGTGCCACCGGACGTGGTCGCAGATTGCCATGGATGGACCGCACAATCTCAACAACGTTCGCTTCCAGCCTTACCGTCTGACCAACAGCAAGTGCTACGACGCGAGCGACACCCGTATCCGCTGCGTGGCGTGTCACGATCCGCACCGCGAAGTGGACCACAACGCGGCATTCTATGATGCGAAATGCCTCGCGTGCCATGGAGCGGTCGCCGCAAGGCCGGCGGCGGCCAAAGTGTGCCGCACCGCGACCGAAAAATGCGTCACCTGTCACATGCCCAAGTATGAGGTCCCAGGCTCGCACAACCTATTTTCCGATCACTGGATTCGCGTAGTGAAGGCGGGAGAGGCCTATCCCGACTAGAGGCGTCAGGCGCGATTAGCCGTGCTCCTCAAAGCGTGCCCCTGCGGCTCGAGGAACTAGCTGTGTTGTGTGGGACTGAATCAATCCGCGTTGCGCGGCACCCGATACGGGCTCATTTCGGCGCCACGGCGATTTCCTGCGGCTTCGGCGGCGCCACTTTTGTCACTTTCCCGTCCGTTAGCTCCAAATCGAAGCTGCCGTCTTTTCGAAAATAAGTCAGCATTGTAGTGCCGGGGCCGGCGGTGATCTCGAAGTCGGGGCGACCGAAGCGACGGACCAGTTCTGAATAGCTTATTCCTGGCTGGATTCCGCTGATATCTTCATGGGGTGCCACTGGCGCTGGAGGTTTGGATGCGCCCTGGAGGGTTGACCGGCCGCTCGCGCGCTGCGTCGTCCGGCGTGGGGGCGTTTCTGGCGAACCGGCGTCTGTCTGGGCCGCCTTCAGCGTCTTGTCCAGGTTGTGCCAGACGCCTCTGATTTCGCTGCTGATGTGGTTGGCTTTGTTGCCCGTAGTGGTCGACCGGCTAATCTCACTGTCATACTCGGTAACAGCTTGAGCTCTCGCCACGGCCCCAAATGCGGCCGCCGCCAGAAATGAAACCCAGATCCGCGAAGTAGTGCTGCCCATGACCCCCCTTGAACATTTTGAGGGGTGCGGGTTAGGAATGGAATATTGCCAAAGGTTAAATATAACGTTTTCAGTCAGTTGCTAGCCAATAGGCAAGGAAATCAGGACGGTGTCGCACTGCTGTCCAAGTTCCAAGCAGGTCTCAGATGCCATCCGGCAGACATGATTCTGAAAAACGAGAGACCGTTCGTCGGCCGCTACTCCGATTCGCCGACTTCAATGGCGCGAATCGAGGCGTAATTTCGGACGGGCACGAACGACAGCAAGAGCTTGCCTTGCGCATTGGGTTCAAGGCCGTGGAAGGTTTTTACCAGTGCCCGGCTGCCACCAACTTCTTTATAGATGTCGAAGTTGCGCAGAAGCGCGATGCCGTTGCAGAGCACATCAAATACTCGGGTTCCAATTCCTCCTCCGCCCGGGTTGTCGAGGCCCCAATACGTCTCGGCAAAATGCAGCGTGACCGAATATTTTCCGGCGTCGACCGGGATGGCGTAGCTGAAGTTGCCGTAGCGCTCTTTACTATAAAGCACGGGATCGGCGGTGCCTTCGACGAAAGCCGATCCGACGCCGACCTGCCCTCCGCTCCAGAATCTGTCCGGCATCCAAGTTTGCTTGCGTGAATCGGAAAAGAGTTTCTCCTGCGCGGAGATGCGAACAGGGTTCAACTTGTGAGGCCGGGCGGGCTCCAGTTCAATGGCGCTCACCATAGCCTCTGACCGGTGGCTGATGAATCGAAGTTGCAGGAGTCCGTCGGGGCCAGGCGAAATATCTTTGAATACACGTTCATCGGCGATGCCCGAACCGCCGGCGTCGGAGATGATGTCAAAGTCGCCCAAGATGCGCTTGCCGTTCGCGACGACGTGAAACACCCGGCTGTTCTCGCCGCCTCCGGCCGTGGTGCCCGGCCCGAAAGTAGTCTCGGCGAAGTACAGGTGAAGCTCGTAAACGCCTGGGCGCAAGGGAATCCGATAGACGAAATCGCCGGTGCGCGCGCCCTGAAACAGAGTTGGGTCGAGAGCCCGCGCCAGGAACTTGACCGGGTGCTCTGAGTAGTCACCGAGTTCAAAGTACCGATCGGCAGCCCACACACGGCCTGTTGGATCGGTATGCGGACTGCGCTGGCCGCAGAGAATCCGCACCTCGTCGCCCATAGCCGCGGGAATCGGGTGAATCGATGCTTGAGGGGCTACTACGTTCGCCGCGGCGTGAGCGTTCTGCGAATGGGACCCCGCCGTTGCGCCAGGCCACACCCAGAAGACCACAACAGCGCAAAGAATGAGGCCTCCGGCTAGCTGAAGACTCCAGTGTTTCCATGATCGGGCCGGGGTTGCCGGCGCCCCGTTCGTTAAGTTGGGCCGGCTCCGATCCGGGGCGAACGCCGGCAGGGCTGCCGATTCCTGCGAGATGTGCCCGTGATCGTCGACATGGGCTGGAACGAACGCAGGAGCATATTGTCCGATGGGAATGACGATGCGCAACAGGTGATCCGCGCCTTCGGTTTCGTAGTACTCGCGGAGCCTTTTGCGCAGGCGATGAACTTCGACTCGCGCAATCGCGTCTTGGGCCGGGTCGAAGCTCTCCGGCCGTTCGAGCACCTCGACGGCGATGTGGTACTCCTTGATCTGGTCCGATTCGCCGGCGAAATGCTTGGCACACAAGTATTGCAGTAGGCGAGCGAGTCGTGGTGAGCGCACAAAGGCTGCCGACTTCAGTACGGACTCGACTTCGGCCCTCGCCTCTTCCCCGAGTGAGGCAATCACCCTTGCTTCCCCCATGAAGCGCGACAATTATAACACGGGTATTTACCGGGCGTTCCCCTCGACTTGTAACGTTTGTACGTTGATGAAAAATATCAGATTTTCAGCCGGATCAACGTTGCAAGAGGTACGTAACGGGCGGTAACTAGACAAATCCTACTACCCCTCCTATACTTCTTCGGACATTTGCTAAGCCGGTAACGCACGGTGGGGGTTGTGTTTGCATTCTGCAAATACGAGTGTTAGGGCGGACGTAATCGCCCTCAAAAATTTAGAGTGTAAGGCTTACGAAGGGGGTCAGATGTTCCATTCACCAGATCGCGCGCCGATCCTCGTTGGGTCTCGGCAGGTTTATCCAGGAAGCTATCTATGGTTTTTCGTGCTGCTTGTTGCTCTCCTCATGATTTCGCAAACGCGCGTTCTCGCGCAGTTCGCGAGCGGCTCGATCAGCGCCACGGTAACCGACGCTTCCGGCGCAGTCGTGCCCAACGCCAACGTCGTGTTGAAAAACGAGTCCAGCAACGCCACTCGTGAAACCGTTTCCAATAGTAGCGGATTCTTCAATTTCCCGTCGGTTCCGCCGGGCTCGTACACGGTGACGGTAAGCGCTCCGGGTCTCCAGACCATCGAGCAGAAAGGCGTCGTCATTACCCAGGGCGCGACCCTGTCCCTGCCCGCAATGGTTCTGCAGATTCAGACCACGAAGGAGGTGGTTGAGGTCAGCACGAGCGCGGACGTGGTCTCGACCGACACCGGCCAATCCAGCCAGACACTGAACAAGAACATGGTCGAGCAGTTGTCCATCGTCGGCCGTGATGCCGCTGAGTTGATAAAGATCATGCCCGGCATGGGAATGACCGGGGGCCTCGGCCAGAGCATGTGGAATAGCTACACCACGCAGAGCAACAATGGCCCGATCGGCAATTTCTCGGCCAACGGGACCCAGCCTAACGGCGCCATGACCATGACGTCGGATGGGGCGAACCTGTTGGATCCGGGTAACCAGGGAACGCAGACCGCCAACATCAACCAGAACCAGGTGCAGGAAGTGTCGATTCTGACTTCAGCCTACGGCGCCGAATTCGCCAAAGGCCCGGTGACCTTCCAGGCCATCGGCAAGAGCGGCGGAGCCCAGTTCCATGGAGGGGCTTACCTCTATGCCCGTAACGGCGTCTTCAATGCCAATGATGCCTTTAATAATAGCCAGGGCCGGACGGCTCCGCAGGACAGTTTCTACTATCCCGGCGGCGATTTCGGCGGTCCCGTAATTATTCCCGGAACAGGTTTTAATAAGAACCACGACAAGCTGTTCTTTTACACCGCCTACGAGTACATGAAACAGGCGCCGGCAGGTTCTCTGCAGAGCTACTTTCTGCCAACTGCGGAAATGCTGAACGGTAACTTCAGCCGGTCCTATCTCGATTCTCTCGGCCCGGGCTTCGCGTCCGCGCACAGCGCCGCTAACGTCACGCCCGGAGGAAACGCCGGCGCGGCCCTGTTCCCGGGCGGAATGATTCCTAAGTCCATGTTTGATCCAAATTCGGCGATTCTGCTGGGTTTGTTCCCGAAGGCGAATACAGATCCCACGACGAACTCCACCGGCGCTAATTACCAGTATTTCAATGGGCCGCCCACGAATCGATGGGAGTATAGAGTTCGCGGCGACTATAACATTAGCGAGAAGACCAAGCTATTCTTCTCCTGGAATCGCCAGCAAGAAGGCGCGGATAGTCCGATCAGCATCTGGTGGCAAATCGGCGGATCGCTGCCCTATCCATCGGATCAGACAGCTACGCAGAAGTCCGATATCTATAGCGCCAACTTGGTGCATGTGTTCAGCCCCACGCTGACCAACGAATTCATCTTCGCCCAAGCCAACTTCCTGAACCCGATTCATCTCACTAACCCTTCCGCCGTGGATCCGAACAAGCTTGGATTTAAGATGACGGGGCTGTTCCAGAATCCTTTCCTGCCCCAAATCCCGAATACATACGGCTGGAGCAATGCGGCAGTCGGCTTCGCGACGTATCCTTACGGCGCCCCGTGGCCGGCGGGTGGTAAGGCATCTTTCGGCAAGCTGTCACAGACGCCCAATATCAGCGACAACGTCACCAAGGTAGCCGGCAGCCATACCTTCAAAGCTGGCTTCTACTGGGACTTTGCACGGAACAACCAGACCGGGGGTGGATTGAATGACACGACCCAAGGCGGCGCGGCAATAGAAAACTGGGGCGCCACCAGTACCGGCAACCCGCTGGCGGATTGGGTCACGGGCCGTGTCACGCAGCTTTCTCAGCAACAAAACGCTCCCGTAGCCGACTTCAAGTACTATCAGTACTCGTTCTACGTGAACGATCAGTGGAAAGCCATGCGCAGGCTGACTCTAACGTTTGGACTACGGTTCGAGCACATGGGCAACTGGTATCCCGCCAGCGGGCCCGGCTTGGCGGTTTGGGATCAAGCCACTTATGACAACACCTCGAATGCCGGCGCCTGGACAGGGCTGGCATGGCATGCCATTAACAAGAGCATTCCCGAGTCGGGATTGGCGTCGAAGCCGTTCTACACGCAGCCGCGCTTCGGCTTTGCTTATGACCTGTTCGGCAACGGCAAGACCGTAGTACGCGGGGGTGCCGGCCTGTTCCGTTACCAGATTTCTTATAACAGTGCCAGCGCCGGTTTCTCTCAGCCGCTCAATGTAGCGGATGAGACAACGACATGGGGGTGCTGCGTGGGCTGGAATCAGTTCAACCAGTACTCGCCGTCGCTCGGTGCCGCCGGCCTCGGTTCGGCGATTGGGGTCCTGACGATGGGCGACGATCGGACGCCAAACACCTGGACCTATAACGTCACGATTTCGCAGCGCGTACCCTGGCGCTCCGTGGCGGAATTTCAATACTCGGGCAATAAGTCGTACGACTTGATGCAGCGAGGACCGCTATCGAACATCAACAACGTCCCACTGGGCGCCTTCTTTGGTCCGGATCCCAAGACCGGCAAAGTGAACGATCCAGCATCCGGCAGCTTCCCTGCCAACGACTACCGTCCCTTCGCCAACTACACCGATATCACATTAGTGGGTCACGGCAGCTACGCGAACTACAACGCGTTCATCGCGACATGGCAAAAGCAGTCGGGCCGAACGACCTTCACCACGAACTACACGTTCAGCAAGGTGCTGGGCATACGCGATAACCAAACGGACAACGGTGCCGGGGCGGGCAACACTCTCTGGCCATTCGCGGTGCGCCCAAACTACGGCGTACTGGGTTGGGACCATACGCACATTTTCAACGCAGCGTACGTAGTCAACCTGCCGAGCCCGGTGCACAGCAACAAGTTCGCGGCGGGTGCCGTGAATGGCTGGATCGTTTCCGGTATCACGCAGATGCAGAGTGGTGCGCCCATTCAGCCCAATACCGGCGGTACGCTGAATGTGCAGTGGCCAGGGAGCTACAGCCCGCAGCGGCAACTGGGGACGAACGCACCAAGCGGTCTTGTGCCAAAGGTCATTTGCGACCCGCGGCACGGCGGTCCATCCGGATCGTTCTTCAACCCGGCCTGCTTCGCGCCTCCAGCGCCCGGGCAGGACGGCGACATCATCTGGCCGTACATCAAGGGGCCCGCTTTTTTCAACAGCGATCTGGCTATCTACAAGGATTTCACCTTCAGGGAGCATCACAAGGTTGAGTTCAGGTTCTCAGCCTTCAACTTCCTGAACCATCCGCTTTGGACGTTTGGTGCGGGTGGAAACTCCGACATCAATTTGAACTTCCAAAATAGTAGCGGCGCGCTGATGCAAACCAACCAGAACACTCTCACCACCGGCTCGCCTTTGTTTAAGACTGGCCGGCGCGTGGTCGAGTTCGCGGTTAAGTACAACTTCTAAGCTTCGTAACGGGGTCAGATTGAGAAAGGGGCGGCACAGGCCGCCCTTTTTTTGAGATCTGCCGGGCACGAGATAACCGATCGTCTGCCCCATTCCTCAGTAGTGTTCTATCGCAGAAGACTGCCTCATTGGATCCTAGGGGCGCTGTAATTTTTCTGACGTGGCGCCCCGCTGGCTCCGCTCCACCTTCCACTCGCGAGCCAGGCACACGACAGAAAACCGATCGTCTGCTTTACATTGTTATTCTTGTCGGTTATGGCTTCGCTTCGGTGGGGTTCATTGCTCTTGCTGGCCGTCGCCATTTCCCTGCCGTTTCTGTCCGGCGGGTCTGCATCATCGATCCGGTTCGACCTCAAGCCGATCTCATTCCGGCTCGAGCATGGTGAGATTGCCGCGCGCCATGTGCCAGCGACCATGGCCGGCGGTGTCGCTATTTTCGACTACAACAAGGACGGCCGTCCGGACATCTTTTTCACCAATGGTGCCAATCTAGCCACGCTGAAAAAGGATGAAACGAA
>DATLVQ010000431.1:0-4415 GCA_035577325.1 Bryobacteraceae bacterium
ACCGACCACCGCAGACCTGCTTCGGCGACGCGCGTTTTCAGAATGTCGGGAAAATCGAATCGGGCCAGAAGCTGTTGCCAGGCCGAGATCGTGCTGAGGTGTTCCTGCCTTAGCAGCATCGGTTGCTCGAGCGAGCCCGCGGCTTCGTCGGAGGAGAGGCGGCGTCCCAGTGCAAACGAGCCCGCCGTTACGGCTACCGTGGCGATCAGGAAGGTCGTCGTGAAAATCAGGATGAGGATGGCAACCAACATGAGACGCTGCTAACGGCTCCCATCGAGAGCCGCCGTATGCGTAAGCCCGGCAATCTGCGGTGTAACGATCACCAACAGCTCATGGTTGCCGCTGCTCTTGGCGGGCACCGCGAAGAGCCGCTCAGCGAGAACCGGCCAATTGGCGGCGGAGCTTAGCCCCCTGATCAGAAAGCTTTGACCATCCACAAGATCGACCTCGGTTTGTATTCGGCGAGCGCGTATTCCCGCGGAGCGCGAAGCCACGAGTTCCGGCTGCACGCGCAAGCGTAGCATCCCATGGGCGCCAACAGAGGGCAGGAACCGGATGCGCAGACCGCAGCCGCCGTGCGCTGCGCCCGCCTCCATGCCGACTTGGCGGCCGTTCCCCGCCGAGAGTTCCGTGGATGACAACACCTCGATCTGATGATTCTCTTCGAGGGCGCTCAGCATGTGTGCCGGCGCCGGGCCAGCCGGAAGCGCGACCACTTGCAGCGCATCCGCCTGGTGTGGACCGGATGCCTGCGCGCTCAACTGTGCCAGCGCCTCTGGCTGTGCGCTGGCTATCAGTACCAGCAGCCGCACCCGCTCAAGGCCGATTCCAGCCAAATGCCCGGCGGCAACGGGAGCCGCCAAAGCAGCTGAGGCTTGAGATAGCGCCTGAGATGAGATTCGATGCGTTGTCGCAGGGAAGCGGGAGGGCGCGTCCCAATTCTCAAAAATACTCGCCAGGTTGAGGCTCGGCCGGGCCCCTCGGCTATCGTCGAGTGGATTGCGCAGCAGCAGGCGTATGCGCGCGCCCGAATCCGCCAGAGCCAGATGGTCGGCGTCCACCGGCGTAGCCAGCAGAGTGACGACGGGCGCAGCCGAGCGTCCGCCATTCGCATCAGGGGGTGAAACCGACAGCACCTCAACGTTCTCGAGCGCCGTTCGCAGCTTCACGTTCCCGCCGCGGTCGCCCGTCAGCACCTGCACATCAACCTTCTGTCCAGGATGCAGCAGCGCGAGCACGCCGCTCGAATCGGAAGCATGCACCGAGATGGCGCGCATCCCCGCCGCAATCCCAATTCCCGCGCTCCCGTCGATGGCGCCAAGCCGCTCCTGCGTGACCGGCTCGTTCTCCTGCACCGCGTTGGCAAGCGCTTTACCAGTGACCTGTGCGATGGCCGAAAAGCCGCCCTTGAGCGGGTACTGGCCACCCCACGTGGAAAGCTTGACGTCCGTCGCGAGCACAATGGCGCCGCGTTCCAAGCCGCGCGCCGCTACCACGATGGATTGCCGGGGCGTGTCCGCCGACGCCTCCCGCAGACGGCGGCCCAACAGGCCATAGAAGATGGCGGTGGCCACGCTCGCCGCCACGAAAGCGATGCACACTAATGGAACCAGATTGCGTTTGAATGCGGACACAGCTACCCCGTGCCCAGTAAAGCACGCACGGGACAATTCAAGAATCAGGCTTGCGCTCTAGGAAAGCTGGGCAAATCTACTTAGGTATGCGACGCCCTCAGGCGCTTCTACGCTTCTTCTTTTTTATCCAGCTGTTGGCTGCAAAGCCGGCGCCACTCGGGCAGCCGGCTGGCCAATCCCAGCGATTTCAAAAACTCCAGATCGATGTCCTGTTGAAGAATTGTATCCACCGCCTCCCGCTCATGCTCCAGAGCATTCGCGACATGAATCGCCGCCGCGGCCGTGAAGGCCTTGGCCGAGGCTCCGCGCGGCTGGTGATGAAACGCGACGGCCCGGCACACCTCGTCCGGCAGTCCCCAGAGCCAGAGCAGGTAAGCTCCAATCTCGGCGTGTGTGGCGCCGAAGATCTGGCTTTCGGCGGCATAAGAAGCGCGGCGTTCTTTCTTCATCAGGGCCAAAACATCCGCATATTCCTTGGGACAGTTGGCCGCCAGCACCAGTTTTCCGGCGTCATGCAACAGGCCGCCCACCAGGCTGGCATCGCAGGCTTTCTTCGGAAGACTTTCCGCCTTGGCAATGGAATGCGCGACCATCCCGGTGGCCATGCTGTGCTGCTGTAACTGGCCAATGAAAAAGGGATTCAGTCCCGCCTCTTGAAACGCGGAGAACACTGAGGTCGATAGCGTCAGCGCCCGGATGGTGTCAATACCCAGATAGACGGCGGCTTCCGACGGATTGGCCACGTAGCGGTACAAGCCGAAGAACGCCGAATTGGCGATCTGCAGAATCTTGGCCGTCATGCCGACATCCTGCGCGATGATCTCGCCCAGTTCCCGGCTCGTAATCTCCGGATCGTCGAGCGACGCGACCAGCTTGGTGTACATGGCCGGCAAGCTCGGTAGAGAGGTCATGCGCGACACTACCGTTCGCAATCCCGGCGACGCCAGCATTTCACGAATACGCAGCGCCCGGTCGAGCGTTCTGCGCAGCGTGGCGGCGTCGCATGGCTTGGTCAGGAATTGATGCGCGGTGGTCGACGAACGAATCACCAGTTCGAGGCCTGTGTTGTCAGAGAGAAGAATGCGTACGGTCTGCGGATAGAACCGCATGACTTCGGTCAACAGGTCCGCGCCGCCCATTTCAGGCATGTGCATGTCGGCGACGACGACATCGAACTCACTCTCTGCGAGCTTCCGCAGTGCTTCTTGTGCGCTTGTGGCGAACACCATTTCGAAGTCGGAATTTGCATCGAGCAGGGTTCGCCCCATGCCCTCGAGGATGTTCTGATCGTCATCTACGAAGAGAATGCGCTTCAGTGCTGTGGTTGCGTTAGCGGCCCGAGGTTCGTTGTCTGGGGACATGAGTCGTGTGAACCGGTGCTTTTCTGACTGGAACCGACAATTATCGGGTAAAACGGCAGAAATTTGTAACAATTCATTATCAACGCAATCATCCAGGCCGATCAAGTGTTTGCTGTTGGTGGATACTGCCGCCCGAGGAACTCAGCACGGGGCAGGTCATCATCAGCGACGCCCCCGCGCTGGACGTGCTGAGGCATCACTATGTAACCGAGCCGTCCGCTGGGAGGGTA
The DNA here is from genome assembly GCA_035577325.1 of Bryobacteraceae bacterium. Classification (GTDB taxonomy): domain Bacteria; phylum Acidobacteriota; class Terriglobia; order Bryobacterales; family Bryobacteraceae; genus QHXW01. The sequence continues at coordinate 3,226 of DATLVQ010000431.1, forward strand.
GGCCTATATGAACGCGGCAAGGGTCTTCAGGCCACCGTCGCGCTTCACGGGAACTAACCGGAAAGCCGTCTGCCCAGGTCGGCCATCCGCGAAACGGTGACCGCCAGAGGCGATTCCAGGTCAGTGCGTCTGCGCGATGCTGGCCGTTTTGTCGTCCTTGTCAGACTGTTCGGCCGCTTCGAGATCGTGGTGAGCCTGCTTGACCGCCGTCTTCACGTCCGTTTTCACGGTCGCATGACTGAGATTGGGTTGGAGAGCCTCGATGGCGCGCCCGAGCGAATCATGGCTGGGCCCGGTCATCAAGTTCTTCAACTGATCGAAAGGAATATTGAGATTGTGCGCCACGTGAACCGCCGCCACAAACTGTCCCAGGTTCTTGAACCCCGTCGCCGCGGTTTGCAGGTTGGTGCCCGCGGGTAACAGCGGCTGCAGGCGAGACGCCAGCGCGGAATTCTTGGCCAGCAGCGCGCCCGCCGAGGCTGAGGTCAACGGCATGTGGGCGGTTCTCATCGCGGCGCCTTGCGCCTCGTGTCCTTCGCCGTGCATAGCCACGTGCCCGGCGCCGTGCCCATGCTGCGCCAGCACCGGTAAAACGGCGGTCGCAACGGCGAGCGTGATCATCGAGAGAATACTTGCAGGTTTCATGCGATACCTCCTGGCAGTTTAGTGAAATCCCCGAACCAGGGGACTCAAATTCAAGTCAATACCAAAGAAAACACCGTTGAGTGCGTATTCGATGCTACGGCTGTAGCCAATCTCGAAGAATGCGTAGCGCGACAGTCGCGCGGAAAACCACCCCGAGAAGCCCTCGTCGCGAGTGATGGCGGCGGTGCCGACGGTCTGGCCCGATGCGTCAAATACGCCGTGATGACCGTGGCCTCCGCCTGGATTTTGCGCATTACCGCGGATCAGCTTGCTATAGACTGTTTGCTGGCCGGATGGCTCGATCGCATACACAGATGCGCCCACGCTGAAAATGCGTGCCAGCCTGTAGTGCGCGCCGCCTTCCACATGCGTGACAAATCCATAAGAGCTAAACGGCCGGACGAAGAACGGCGTGTCGGTGATGGTGTTGGCGATGCCCAGATCTACGAATGGCGTCACGCTCCCGAAACTGCGATCAAAGAGGTTGCTCCAATCGTAGGTCACGTGACCTGTGCTGAAACCGGTGTTCTTATCTCCGGTCGGCG
>DATLVQ010000432.1:0-3297 GCA_035577325.1 Bryobacteraceae bacterium
CATACAGGCCTGTCGTGCGGGCGGACTCGTGCGCCGCCATCTGCTGCGCCACTTCCAACTTTCCACCGTTTTTTAAATATGCGGTAATGCCGGTTGCCCGGAAGGTGTGGCAGCACGTGGAGGAGGGGAGACCCGCGGCCAACGCCCGGCGCTTCACCATCCGGAGCACATCGGTGCGCGTCATGGGGTTCATCGTCATTTGCCGCCGGTTATCCACGCTCCGAAAGAGCGGCGACTTTTTTTCATCCCGGATACCCGCCGCGTCGAGGTACGCGTCAAGATAGGCGACGGCGTTGTGGTGGGCCGGCACTTCGTGACGCTTGCCGCCTTTTTCGTGGAGCCGTATCCATCCGCGCTTGCCGTTCTCGTAATAGTCCTCGACGCGCATGGAGACCATCGCTGATACGCGCGCAAAGGTGTAGCACATGAGTCCGATGATCGCGCGGTCGCGGAGGCCGACGACCGAATCCGTCTTGATCGAATCGAGCAGCATCCGCGCCTGGTCGGCTTTCAAGACGGGGGTCTTTCCGCGATGCACGACGTGCTTCGGTCCGCGGACAGAGGATGCCGGATTCATGGGAATAATTTGGCCGGTGACAAGGAAATCAAAGAGCATCCGGATCGCGGCCAGGTGTTGCTTGACCGTCGGCGGCGAGCCCGGATGGTGCTCGATGTACGCCGCAACCATCACGGGATTTATTTGCGCGAGCGTTTTGACCCGATGCTCGTCGCACCACGCAAAAAATTGCGCTATGGCCTGCGCGTACGCAGCTCGTGTGTTCTTGTTTCGGATCGTGGCGGCAAAAAATTCAACGAAGCGCCAGGCGGCAGCATCACCCGCGCGCCCGATAATCACTGGTAGGTTCTCGAAGCCGGCGCGGCCGAGCTCCCGGCGGGGGATTGGTACGAGGCCGCTGCTCATGGTTCATACGGTTTTGCCTCGCGCCGGAAGCCGAATTCCTCCGGGTCGAAAAAATCCGCCGGATCGATGTCCTCGAAGGAGGTGTCAATCACAGGATGGCTTTCCTCCGAACCAGTTTTACCCCGCCTAGCGTCGCTCGGAGACATCTTTTTAGGTTCCTTGCCGGCCTGGAATTGCCGTATCATAACAACCTTTATGATACGCCCACCACCTAGATCGTCAAACCGCAACTAGCAGAATCAAAGGGTTTTGTAAAGGGGAGTTGTCCACAGACGGCAGCCGGAAGACGGATGGGTTAGCAGGACGAAGCAGCCAGCCAACGGCGGATCATTGAATGCGGGGCGCCTTACTAAAAAGACGCCCATTGACCATGCAAATCCCCAGTTCCCAGGAACGGCGCCAGGCGAACACGTCTCCGCCATGCCGTTTTGCCGTCTTCCCAGGGTTCCCCCTAGGTAATGAAAAGAATTGCAAATTAGACCTTGTCAAAGAGATCAAAGTCGTGTAATTAGTAGACTGGCTCGTTGATATTCCCTCGGCCCTGCACAAAATGATGGTCATCGGGCCTCTAAAACATTCCGCGCGTTCGCTTTGAGTGCTTTTGCAAATGTAACATCGATGTCAAGCCGTGGAGGTGTGCCTGTGCGTATCATCTTAGTCCAGCATATTGGCGAAACGTGCGCGAGGGATACCAGATCAATCGTGATCCATGGTCAGGGATTGGGTGCTTGATTATTTCTTTATTTCGAGAAGGGAAACGCGCTCGAATGTCGTTTTCCAGTAGTCTGAGAAGCATTTTTCATTGAGGAGCCTTGAAATGCAACTTCGATTGCCAGCAGCCGTGGTGTGTCTGTGTGTGTCGGTCTTGGCCCAGCATCGTGTCGATTCCCGAAACGTGTACCAGCGGGTACTATGTATCGTGCCCATGATAGGCTCGGGCACGCCGGACGATCCGATGCGCCCGGATTACGCACCCCTTCCGCCATCTCCTGCGGCTCAGGCAGCGGCAGCCGTCGCGCGACTAGCGGCGAGCACATCACCTTTAGCGGGCGAGGGGATTATCGCGTTCAGCTACCAGCTTAGTGATGACGGCAAGTTTGCATTGGCGGAGTTTGTCGCGCGCAGTCGCGACGTGTTTAAGCCTCTGCTAGCCGACACGCGTCCTGGTGTGAAAGTATTCATCAAGGGCCAGGACAAACGGGCCGATATTGAGGCCGCATTCAAACGGGTTAAAGCAGGCTTCAATTTGGACAGTCTAGTGACGGTGGCGCCATGAGGCTGCCACTCCTGTTGGGTCTATTCACAATTCCGGGTTGTCTCTTCGCCAGCTACAGCTACTACTACACGGACAGCCTAACCTCGATTAACACCGCGAACTGGTATCAGAACGGTACGCTCACAGCCACGACCGGCGGCCTGACCGCGCCCACCGCTAACGGTGGCGCACTTGTTTCCAAGGTTGGTGTGCCCGACGGTTCCAGCAACTATGAGGTCAAGAGCACGTTAACACTACCCTCATCCGGAGGCACGTACGTGCAACTTCTTCGGGCGACTTCCAATGCCGTCTCCGGACCGGGCGCCGCTGGCACCTACTATTCGATCGAACTCCAGAATCCTGCATGGTCCGGGGGGTACTGCAGCGCTACCCTTGCTGTTTACAAGCGGGTTAGCAATTCCGTCACTTTGCTCTCGAGCACCACGGTCAATTGCTACAACGGCATGGTCATGCGGACCGTCGTCAGGCCCAGTGTCGGCTTATTCGTCATCCTCACCTCACCATATGTCAATACGATATATGGCTGGCCGACCGGCTACAATATCGTCGATTCCGCGATCACGACGGGCGCTGCTGGAGTGGGCGCCTATAACACCCCCGCCGGTAATGCAATCTCCCAAGTTCAACTCGGGCCGCTCGATCAGATCGCACCGGGAACGGTAAATGCGCAATCCGTAGGCACATACGCCTTACCAAACCGAGTCGAGATGCAATGGCAGGGCGTGATAGATGACGCCAACGGGATCGGTCTCTGGGATTACTATGTCTACCGCAACGGTGTATACATCGGTCAGTCGTTCACTCCCGAGTATGACGACGACGCAGTAGTAGCGGGTACGACATACACTTACACCATTCAGGCTCTCGATGCTCACCAAAATGCCTCGGCCAGCACCGCATTGACAGTGGTCACGCCGCCCTTGGGAGCGATAGATGCGCGGCGCATCGGCGTTCGCCCACTGGGCTCCTATTGGGGGGACGCCGGTGAGCAGATTGACACGCTTTCCGGTAACCTCAATTTCACCTACCCCGTGTTCACCGTAATGGGCCGAGGTGGTTGGAGTACCAACTTCGCCCTCAACTATAACTCTCAGATGTG